>DATING010000924.1:0-2920 GCA_035474555.1 Longimicrobium sp.
CGTCCCCGTCGACCCGGACGTGTAGATGACGTACGCCAGGCTCTCCGGCGTGGCGCCGCTTTGCGGATTCTCCGTGCTCTCCTCCGCGATCGCATCCGCCGCGGCATCGAGGCGGATGATCTCGACGCCGTCGTGCAGGGCGAGCGAATCCCGCAGGCTGTCCTCCGTGAGCAGCACGGGGACGCTCGCATCCGACAGCGCGAAGGCAACGCGGTCGGCAGGATAGCTGGGATCGAGCGGGACGTACGCGCCACCGGCCTTGAGCACGCCGAGGATCGCGGCGACCATCTCGATCCCGCGCTCCAGGAAGAGCCCCACGCGCACCTCCGGCCCCACGCCGCGCCGCGCCAGGTGGTGCGCGATGCGGTTCGCCTGCGCGTTCAGCTGCGCGTAGGTGAGCGCGCGATCCTCGAAGGCAACGGCGACGGCGTCCGGCGTGCGCGCGGCCTGCGCCTCGAAGATGGCGTGGATGCAGCGGTCGGCCGGGTATTCCGCGTCCGTGCGGTTCCATTCATCCACCACCCGGGCGCGCTCGGCGTCGTCCAGGAGCGACAGGGCGGAGAGGGGACGATCCGCATCCTCCACCACCTGCTGCAGCAGCCGCTCCAGGTGCACGAGCATGCGCCGCATCGTGGCCCGGTCGAACAGGTCCGTGCTGTACTCCGCCGTGGCGCGCAGGCCGTCCGGCATCTCCGTCAGGCTGAGCGTCAGGTCGAACTGCGCGGACGTGCGCTCCGCCGCCACGCCCACCAGCGGCAGGGCGTCGGGGCCGCTCGCGGCCTCGGGCGCGCTCTGGGCCGTGAACATCACCTGGAAGAGCGGCGCGTGGCTCAGGCTGCGCTCCGGCTGCAGCTCGGCGACCAGGCGTTCGAACGGCACTTCCTGGTGCTCGTACGCGCCCAGCGTGACCTCGCGCACGCGGCGCAGCACCTCGCGAAAGCCGGGATCGCCCCCAAGCTCCGTCCGCAGCACCAGCGTGTTCACGAAGAAGCCGATCAGCCCCTCCGTCTCGCCCCGCGAGCGTCCGGCCACCGGCGTGCCGACGACGACGTCCTCCGTCCCCGCGTACTTGCCCAGCAGCACCTGGAACGCCGCCAGCAGCACCATGAACGGGGTGGCGTTCTCGTCGCGGGCCAGCCCCCGCAGGCGCTCCAGGAGCTCCATGGGCAGCGTGGCCGCCTCGCGCGCGCCGCGGTACGTCTGCACGGCGGGGCGCGGGCGGTCCGTGGGCAGCTCCAGCACGGCCGGCGCCCCGGCCAGCCGCCCGCGCCACCAGGCCAGCTGCCGCTCCAGCGCCTCGCCCTGCAGCCGCGCGCGCTGCCACACGGCGTAGTCCGCGTACTGCACCTCCAGCGGGGCGAGGGGCGATTCGCCGCCCTGCCGGTACGCCGTGTACAGCGCGCCCAGCTCGCGAAAGAGCACGTTCAGGCTCCACCCGTCGCTGGCGATGTGGTGCATGTCCAGCAGCAGCACGTCGTGCTCGCCCAGCCGCAGCAGCGTGGCGCGCAGCAGCGGAGCCGCCGCCAGGTCGAACGGCGTCGCCTCCGTCTCGCGCGAGCGGCGCCGCACCTCCGCCTCCCGCGCCGCCGGCTCCAGCGCCGACAGGTCGTGCACCGGCATGGTGAAGCCGGTGAACGGGACGACGACCTGCAGGGCGGCCCCATCCGCCTCGCGGAAGACGGTGCGCAGCGCCTCGTGCCGGCGCACGACCTCGCCCAGGGCGCGCTCCAGGGCCGGCGCGTCCAGCCGCTCGTAGCGGTACGACGCGCTCACGTTGTATGCGGCGGCCGAGGTGTCCAGCTGGTTGAGCAGCCACAGCCGCTCCTGCCCGAACGAGAGCGGCGCCGGCCCGTCCGACCCGCGGGGGTGAATGCGGTCCGCGTCCCCGCCGGTGGCCTGCCGCACCAGGCGGGCGAGCCGGTCCAGCTTCTTCTTGACCTGCGAGGGCGCGCTCGTCGGTTCCATCAGTTACGTCCTGGGCGAATCGGAATCGTGCATCCTTTACGGGACGGGCCCGGCGGACCTCGTCGTCATCCTCCTAGTCCTGGTCCTCGTCCTCGTCCTCGTCGTCCATCTCCATCAGCAGGGCCAGCACGCGCCGGGTGCTCTCGGCGTAGCGCGGGTCGTCCGTGAGCAGCGCCGACAGCCCCGCCACAGTCCCCTGGTCGAAGAACACGCGCAGGGGCAGCTCCACGCCCAGCACTTCGCGGATGCGCGACACCGCCCGCATCACCAGCAGCGAGTGGCCGCCCAGCTCGAAGAAGCTGGACTCCACGCCCACCTCCTCCAGGTTCAGCACCTCGCCCCAGAGCTCCGCCAGCACCTCTTCCAGGGGCGTGCGCGGCGCCACGTACCCGCGCGCCGCCGCGTACTCGGGCGCGGGGAGCGCCTTGCGGTCCAGCTTGCCGTTGGGCGTGAGGGGCAGCGCATCCAGCGCCATGAACGCGCTGGGCACCATGTAGTCCGGCACGGCGCCGTGCAGGTGCGCCCGCAGCGCGTCCGCGTCCGCCGCGCCCACGACGTACGCCACCAACCGCGTGTCGCCGCCGTTCGCGTGCGCCACCACGGCGCACTCCGCCACGCCGGGATGCCGGCGCAGCACCGACTCGATCTCCCCCGGCTCGATGCGGAAGCCGCGGATCTTCACCTGCTGGTCGATGCGGCCCAGGTACGCCAGCGTGCCGTCCGGCCGCCAGCGCGCGCGGTCGCCCGTGCGGTACAGCCGCGCGCCCGGCGTGGCTGAGAACGCATCCGGGACGAAGCGGTCCGCCGTGAGCCCCGGCCGGTCCAGGTACCCGCGCGTCACCCCCGCCCCGCCGATCAGCAGCTCGCCGGGGACGCCGGCCGGCTGCAGGCGCAGCCCCGCATCTACCACGTAGACGTGCGTGTTGGCGACCGGCCGGCCGATGGGCACGGGCCC
>DATING010000925.1:0-7604 GCA_035474555.1 Longimicrobium sp.
CGTTTTGCGGATCACGACGGAGCGATGCGGCAGCCGGATCAGCCGATCGATTTGCGGAAGTGCACCGACCGCTCTACCTCCTCGAATCCGAGCGCCAGGTGCGCCCGATGGCTGCCGGTGTTGTCCAGCAGCGCATCCGACGCCATCTCGCGATACCCGCGCGTTGCGGCCCAGCGCACCGCCGCGTCCATCAGTGCCGCGCCGACGCCCGTCCCGCGCACGTCCGCGTCCGTGTACCAGCCCTCCACGTACGGCGTAGGCCCGTCGCATCCCTCAGCGTACGAGCGGATGGACATCTCCAGGAATCCGCACAACCCGCCCCCCGGCCGCGGCGCCACGAACACCGCCGCCAGGTCGCGATTGTGCTCGCCCGGCATCTCGGCCACGTCGGCTGCGTGCTCCTCCACGGTGTGGTGCGGCCACAGGCCGAAGCGCATTCGCACCCACTCGGGCCGGTCTGCGGGCTCCACTTCGCGGATGGGATGCGGACGGGTCGGATTCGGCATGGCTCCTCGGGATGGGTTGGACGGCGGATGAACTGCGCGTGGGGTCAGGATTCCTGGCCCAGCGCGGCGATGACGGCCTGCTTGATCCGCGCGATCTCGTCCACGTTGTCGACGGGCGGCGGGAGGCGCGGGTTGATGGGCGCGTTCTGGAACGGGTCACCGGCGTAGCGCGGAAAGAAGTGCATGTGCAGGTGCGGGATGGTGTTGCCGTGCACCTCGTAGTTCATCTTGACCGCGCCGGTCGCCTGCATGAGCGCCCGCGAGACGCGCTGCACGTCGCGCATGAACGCCGCGCCCTCGTCCGCCGAGAGCTCGTGCAGCTCCACCGCGTGCCGGCGCAGGAAGAGCGCGCAGGTGCCCGGCAGCGTCGCCGGGCCGTCGCCCATTGTGAGCGTCGACACCTCCAGCTCCGCGATCCGGTTCGTGGGTCCGCCCTCGCGGCAGATGGGGCAGTCCTCGCCGCTCACCAGCCGCGCCCACGCCGCGGGATCCGTCCACTGGCTCATCGTTGCACCTGGCCGGGTTGAAGTCTCAGGCAACGCAGCCGCATGCGACGTGCCCTCCCCCGGCCTCGCTTAGGCTCGTCCACCCCCTCCCGCAAACTGCGCGGGAGGGGGTGTATACCCCAGCCCGTGCCGGATGGCGGGCATCGGGGAAGGTGAAGGTCTCCCCCCTCTCCGCGAGGAACGAGCGGGGAGGGGGCCGGGGGGAGGGGCGCCCCGCCGGTGCAGGGGGCCCGCTTTCGTGCACGAGCCGGGTTCTCCCCCTCTCCCGGCGCAGTTTGCCGGGGGAGGGCGTCGGGGGGTGGGGGACGCTTTTTGCGCATCCCGGTCTCCGTGACCGATCCCATGCCCCCATCCGTCCGCGCCGCTGCCGTCCGCGCGCCTGCCGCATCCGCCGCGCGCATCGCCGACCGCAAGTTCTTCAGGGGACTGGCCCGCGCGTTCGGGGGGGCGGTGCTGTTCTCGCTCCCCCTGCTCATGACCATGGAGATGTGGGCGCTGGGCTTTGCCCTGGAACGGGCCAAGCTCCTGGTCTTCATGATCCTGATGATCCCCGTGCTGGTGGCGCTGGACTACTTTTCCGGCTTCGAGGAGACGGCCAACTGGCGTGAGGACCTGGAGGACGGGATGATCGCGTACGGCGTGGGGCTCACGGCATCGCTCGTGATCCTGCTGCTGTTCGGCATCGTGGACCTGGGGCAGCCCCTGCGCGAGGTGGTGGGCAAGGTGGCCATCCAGTCCGTCCCCGCCAGCTTTGGCGCCGTGCTGGCCAACAGCCAGCTCGCGGGGAGCAGCGCCGCCCGCAGCCAGCGCGAGGACGACGGGGCCTTCGGGGTGCGCATCTTCACCATGGCCGCGGGGGCCCTGTTCCTGTCGATCAACGTGGCGCCCACGGAAGAGATGGTCTTCATCAGCTACCTGATGACGCCGTGGCGCGGCCTGGTGCTGATGGCGGCGTCGCTGGCCATGATGCACGCGTTCGTCTACGCGTTCGACTTTCGCGGCTCGCCCGACGTGGCGCACCGCACGCCGGGGTGGAGCCTGTTCCTGCGCAACACGGTCGTGGGATACGTGGTGGCGCTGGCCGTGAGCGCGTACGTTCTCTGGACCTTTGGCCGGCTGGACGGCGGCGCGTTCTCGTCGTACCTGATGATGACGCTCGTCCTGGGGTTTCCCGCCACGCTGGGCGCGGCGTCGGCACGGCTCATCATCTGACTTCGCGAAACCACGATGGGGCGGCTGGCGCGGGACGGGGGCGAGGGCGGCGGGCACAAGTCGCGCTGGGAGTGGGTGGCCGCCATGGTCAGCTCGCTGCTGGTGCTAGGCGTGGTCGGGTACCTGCTGTACGATGCCGTGGCCCGGCCGCGCACGCCCCCCTCCATCACCGTGCAGGCGGACACCGTGCTCAAGGCCGGCGGCCAGTGGCTGGTGCGGTTTCGCGCCGAGAACCACGGGCACGAGACCGCCGCCGGGGTGGCCGTGGAGGGCGCGCTGATGGAAGGCGAGCGGGAGGTGGAGGCGAGCCAGGCCACGCTGGACTACGTGCCGGGCGAGTCGGTGCGGCACGGCGGATTGTTCTTTGGCGCGGACCCGCGTGCCTACCGGCTGGAGTTGCGGGTGCACGGATACCAGGAGCCCTGAAACGGAGCGGCGTACGTGGTGATGCGGATCGAGGTGTGGGCGGACGTGGTGTGCCCGTGGTGCTGGATCGGCGAGACGCGGCTGTACCATGCGCTGGAGCAGCGGCCGGACGTGCAGGCGGAGGTGATCTGGCGGCCGTTCCAGCTGCAGCCCGACATGCCGCCGGAAGGCAAGCCGTGGGACGAGGTGGTGCGCGACAAGTTCGGCGGGCCGGAGCGCGCGCGGACGATGTTCGCTCACGTGGCCGCCGCCGGCGCGGAGGACGGGCTGTCGTTCGACTTCGAGCGGATCGCCGCCGCGTCCAACACGCGCGATGCGCACCGGCTGGTGCTGCTGGCGCAGGAGGCCGGGCTGGGGCGCGAGATGGCCGAGGCGCTGTTCCGCGCCTACTTCGTGGACGGGCGCGACGTGGGCAAGACGGGCGTGCTGGCGGACGTGGCCGCGCAGGTGGGGCTGGACCGCGACCGCATCGCCGGATTCCTGGGCGGCGACCAGCTGGGCCGCGTGGTGGACGAGAGCCAGGCCCAGGCGAAGGGGCTGGGGATCGACGGCGTGCCGTTCTTCGTCCTGGAGGGCAAGTACGCGTTCTCCGGCGCGCAGCCGCTGGAGACCTTCGTCGCCGTGCTGGACCGCATCCGCTCGATGGACGCCACGGCGGACTGAGGCGGCGGATTCGCGGATCACGGACGTTCGAGACTACCTGGTGCCAGCCCAATGCCCTTAGAACGCGTAAGCCGGTCGGAGCCGCTTTCCCGACCCGAATTCCACGCCCGTCTCGCTCGGTGGTTCCACGAGCGCGAGGAGGCGATCATCGGGGATCCCGCCGTGTCCGAGCTCACGGCATGGGTGTGGATCAGCGCGGGCCGGTTCCTGGCGAAGCTGCACGCGGACACCCGGCGCGACGGCGTGGGTGCGTACCTTCGGCTCGTGGAGCGTCATGGCGACGATCTTCGCTGGACGATCGCCGCGAGCCAGAAAGGTCATCCCAGCAAGTTCGTCTTCGGGCCGGCGGGAGAAGCAATTCCAGGGTTCTACCTCTACCTGGCGGATGCACAGGTAGGGCAGTTCGAGCCAGGAGAATCCACGGGGGAGGATGCAGGGTCCGGGGTCGGCGGACGTCCCTACATCCTGGCGGAGACGAACTGGAAGGCGGTGCATCGCACGCCGTTCGACGTGGCGGTGCTGCCGTGGGGCGCCACGGAGGCGCACAACTGGCACCTGCCGTACGCCACCGACGTCATCCAGTGCGACGCCGTGGCCGCCGAGTCCGCGCGTCGGGCCTGGGAGCGCGGCGCCCGCGTGGCCGTGCTGCCCACGGTCCCCTTCGGCGTGCAGACGGGGCAGCTGGACATCCCGTTCTGCCTGAACCTGAACCCGTCCACGCAGCTGGCCGTGCTGCACGACGTGGTGCAGTCGCTGGCGGGGCAGGGGGTGCGCCGGCTGGTGATCCTCAACGGCCACGGCGGCAACGACTTCCGCGCCATCATCCGCGAGCTGCAGCCGCGCGTGGACTGCTTTCTGTGCGCCATCAACTGGTGGAACTGCGTGGATCCGCGGCCGTTCTTCGCGCAGCCGGGCGACCACGCGGGCGAGCTGGAGACCAGCGTGATGATGCACGTGGCGCCGGACCTCGTGCTGCCGCTGGACGAGGCGGGCCCCGGCCGGGAGCGAAAGGCGCGCATCGCCGGTCTGCGCGAGGGGTGGGCGTGGGCGCCGCGCCGCTGGACCGCTATCACGGACGACACGGGCGTGGGCGACCCGTCCGCCGCGACGCCGGAAAAGGGCGCGGCGTTCCTGGATGCCGTCGCGGAGCGCATCGCCGGCTTCCTGGTGGAGCTCGCCGCGGCGGACTTGGACGACCTCTACGCCGACGCGCCGGCCTGAGGATCGGGATGCGGATCCTCTGGTGCTGGCGGTGCAGGATGGAGATGCCGATGCTGGATGACGACGAGTGGGCTGTCGTCCACCAGGCGCATTCCCTCTCCCGCGCCGATCCCGCCGGCGCCGATGCGTTGCTGGAGGCCGAGCGAATCTCCCAACTCTGCTGATCCGGCGCGAGATCCCGGCAAGACGAAAAACGGCCCCGCGACGAACTTCGTCGCGGGGCCGTCGTCCATCCGCCGAAGCCGGTGATGAAGCGCGTCCGGCTGGAGGGCGCGCGCGGCGGATCAGGGGTGCGCGGCGGAAAAGCCTTGCTCCGGAAGGATGCGCCGCGCCAGGCGCTCGACGGACGTGACGCGTCCGGGGCCCGCGTAGCGTACCTCGTAGACGCGGAGATCTCCCGGCGTGTTCTCCACGATGAGGAGATCCAGGCCCTTCTCACCCGGGGCCCGGCTCGCGACGTGGGCTTCCACGGTTCCCAGCTGCACCCAGCGGCGGTACACGTAGGTGCGCGTGCCGTCCGCCTCTTCCACGTACAGCTGCCAGGGCTGGCCGTCGTCCCACAGGAAGCCATCGTCGCCTCCGCCCACCCGGGCGATGAGCGACGCGCGCTCCGGCTGGCCGTCGCCGTCCAGGTCCGCGTTGGCGCGCAGGTGGTATCCCCATCCGGCGTCCCCCGCGACCGCCGGCGGTTGGGCCGTATCCACCAGCACCACCGAGGCGGCGGGCGCGTCGGCCTGCGACGCCGTGTCCGCCACCGGCCGCGTGCGCTGCTCCGCCGTCTCGTCATCTGCCCCGCCGCACGCGGCCGCCATCACGCACGCAGCGGCGACCAAAGCCAGTCTCATGGGCGGGAACGGGAGTGAGGGATGGGCATCGCTGCCGGGGAGGCGCGCGACGAAAATCGAAGCTAATCGGCATCCTCGAGGCCTACAACATCGTCATCCCACAAAGCTGCTGGGATGGATCGGCCGTGGGATGCAACGTGGCCCCGCGACGAGGCATCGTCGCGGGGCCGCTGTTCATCCGCCGTATCCCAGGCCCTTCGATGGGGTGGATTCCGGGATCAGAACGGCACGCCGGTGAGCTGCGCGACGGCCGCCATCATGCCGCGGAACTCGTCCGTCATCTCCCCCTCGTGCTCGCGGCCGTTGCGGTCGGGGTAGGCGTTGCTGCCCTGCGACTCCACCACGCGGCCATCCGCCACCAGGCGCAGTCCCCAGCCCACGCCGTCCGCGATGTGCTCCGCGCGGTACGTGCTCCGCCACCGTCCCACGCCGGCCTGTTCTGCCGCGTCCCAGAACCCGGCCCACGCCTGTGCATCGGGCACCACGCGCACGGTGTCGATGTTTGGCGGATTTCCATCCCAGGTCCAGTGGATGAGCTGCGTGACGACCGTATCGCCGCGCAGCTCCACTTCGCGGCCCGTCCCGCCGTATCCGCCAAAGGAGAACTCCAGCTCGTCCGGCGCGCCCTGCTGCGGCAGCGGCCCGGTCGAGTCGCCGCAGCCGGCGAGGGCGAGGGCGAGGGCGCCGCACACCAGCGCGGCGGCGATGCGTGCGCGGCCGGCGCGGGCCGGCCAAAGTGCGGAGAAACGGATCATGCGCCAGGAGAGAAAACGGAGGTGGATCGCGTCGATGCTGCCTGCGAACAACGTGCGGCGCCCGCATTCCTGACATCCCCCGAGACCGTCGGCCACCGTCCACCTGCCGTCCGGCCGGTCACCCCTCCGCCATGGCAGGCGACCGGCCGGCGCATCTCCTCATCCCGCGGCGATTCCGTTCCCCACGTAGCCGGCGTGCTGGACGGCGGCCGCCTGGACGACGATGGTCCCCGCGAGCATGTCGCCCAGCCGCTGGCGCTCGTCGCCAAAGATGAACACCCAGTCGATGATCCCCAGCACCGCCAGGAGCAGGTTGCGCACGAACGACTGTCCCGGCGAGCACGGCGCATGGGTGTGCTTGTCCACCACGGCGACGCCCATCAAGCGCTTGCCGAAGCTCTGGCCGCCCGGCAGCGAATCCGCAAAGAAGTAGTAGACCAGGGAGAAGAGGAGCACGCCCATCATGGCGAAGCTGCCCAGGGTTTCATTGATGGCGAAGAGCATGAACGCGGGGATGATGGGGAGGGCGGTGATGAGCCCATCCAGCAGCTGGCCCAACCAACGGGTGGAGCGGGATGCGAGATGCATGATGATGCGCAATCGTAAAAGGAAGGATCGAGGGCAGGGGACAGCAGTGTCCCGCGTGCGGATTGCGACAATATGTTGCCGGGCTTCTCGCGGCACAACGAAAATCTTTTGCCCGCCCTTCACCTGCCGGAGCGCCTCCGCCAACGCGAACGGCCCCGCGACGATTGCTCGTCGCGGGGCGTCTCATCCACTGGCCAAGCTAATTTACCGCGCTACACCGTCATCCGCGTTGTCATTTCAGGTGGTCGATGTTCACAAATGGACGCGCGCAGCACTGTCGCGACTGATGTCATTTCAGGCTGTCGATGTGCGCAAGTGGACACACCGCGGGAAACCGTTCGCCGCAGGCGACATCATTTCAGGCTGTTGATGTGCGCAAGTGGACGCGCCGCGGAGCCGGTCGTCATGCGCGATGTCATTTCAGGCTGTCTGTGTGCGCAAGTGGACGCGCACGGCTACAGTTCTCCGCGCCCTCCGCGTCCTCCGCGTGAGGCCATCGTTATCCAACCGGAGTGCACGATCATTCGATCGTCGCGGATGTCATTTCGGGCGGTCGATGTGCGCAAGTGGACGAGTTCCGTCTTCTGTGCGCACGCAGAACGGCCCCGCGACGATTGCTCGTCGCGGGGCCGTTGTCCATCCACCAAAAACCGCCGGGCCGATCAGCCCGTGGCGCCGACCTGCTCCGTGGCGCGCGAGCCGGAGATGGGCGCGCGCTCCGACGGGGTGCCGGCGGTCGCGGCCTTGCCCGCGGGCGGGGCACCCGGCACGTCGTCATCGGGCCACGCCTGGATGGCGCCGTCCTCGATCCACGCGTACTTGCCCTTGAGCACGTCCTGCGCGAGGCGGTAGGTGCTCTCGTCCGCGTTGTTGCCGATCTCG
>DATING010000926.1:0-7501 GCA_035474555.1 Longimicrobium sp.
CGCGCCGGGCCCGCCAGCCCGGCGGAGTACGGCCAAAGCCCCGCGCGGCGGCGCCCGTCCTGCCACTGGAAGAACGGCTCCGTGCGCGCCAGCAGGTCCGGCCCCGCCGGCCGCGCGAAGTCGGAGACGAAGCCGGTGTACAGCGGTGATGTATACGAATCGCGAGCAGACATCATCGTCTCCCGTGGGATGGTAGATCGTCGGGAGCGACAGCGACTCTCGCCGTCGCGCCGCGGGTGGATTGGGGACTGCGCGAGTGCGGTCGGACGGGTCGGACGGGCGGCGGGGACAGGACCCTATCGGGAACGATCCAGGCAAACCGAGCCGTCCGTTCCTCAAAGGGTCCGACGGAACGGACCCGCAGGCGGCTCGATTCCGGAACCTGTCCCTGTGCCGGCATCCCGCGGATCGGCCGCAGACAATCATCACGGGAGCGCGGGAGCGGGGTCCATGGGCAATTCCGCCCATCCGCGCCGATCCGGTGTAGGAGGGAGAAGCGAATGGATCGCGGGTTGCGGATCGCGATGCAGAGGGTTAGTACAGGGTCCGCCGGAGGGCGCGGCCCATCCGCCCCGCCGTGACATACCCGAGGGAGACGCGAAGCGGCATGGAAGAGCGCGTGGTGCTGGTGGACGAGAGCGACGCGGAGCTGGGCACGCTGGAAAAGCAGCGCGCCCACGCCGAGGGGCGGCTGCACCGCGCGCTTTCCGTGTTCGTGATGAACTCGCAGGGCGAGATGCTGCTGCAGCGGCGCGCGCCCGCCAAGTACCACTCCGGCGGGCTGTGGACCAACGCCTGCTGCTCGCACCCGCGCCCCGGCGAGCCCGTGGAGCTGGCCGCGCGCCGGCGCCTGCGCGAGGAGATGGGGATCGAGTGCCCGCTGCAGCCGGCGTTCGTCTTTACCTACCGCGCGGACGTGGGCCAGGGGCTGGTGGAGCACGAGTTCGACCACGTGTTCCTGGGCCGCTACGACGGCGAGCCCGAGCCCAGCGCCGACGAGGTGGATGGGTGGCGGTGGACGCCCGTGGACCGGCTGGCGGACGAGGTGGCCGCCGCGCCCGAGCAGTTCACCCCCTGGTTCCGCATCGTGTTCGCCCGCCCCGACTGGGCGGAGCACCTGGCCGCCTTTCAGCCGGCGGAGCGCTGACCCGTTCCGCGGCACCCCTGCACAGCCCCGCTACACGCGACACGACGTGTCGGGAACGAACGCCGGGCGCCGCGCAGCGGTATCCGGCGTTCCGCCGCACGGTTACCGGCTTGCGACGTATAACCTGCCGTTATGGCCCGGCGCGTGCGGATCACTCCGCGCCGTCCCGCGCCAGGCACCGGGCGGGCGGCCGAAACGGACGGCGGCAGCCGTCCTTCCCGCTCCGCAGGCCGTCAGCGTCAAAGGCCTGGAAGGGTGCCGTCGCGTGAGGGATGCGCGCCCGCAGGGCCGAGACCCCGGAGCGGCGGGGCAACAGCCGTATCGTTGCCCCGGCGCGCAGGGGGCTCGGCGCCGTTGGGCACAGTCGTACCGTGCCCTACGGCGCGCGCAGCCCGACCCGGAGCGCAGCGGAGGGGCACGCCCGCATCCGCCGTTGGCGTAGACGTTCCAACTTTCGAAGCAGAACCACGCGATCCAGCGCGATCCGCGAGCATCCAGAAAGCCACAGATGACCGATACCGCCGCACCGCTCACCGACACCGATCCGGCCGGGGACGACCTGTCCGCCAACCCGCTGCTTTCCGGCGCGACGCCCATCCCCTTTCACGAGATCGCGGCCGAGCACGTGGTGCCCGCCTTTCGCGCGGCCCTGGAGCGCGCCCAGGCGGAGCTGGACGCCCTCATCGCCGGAGAGGGCGCGCGGACGTACGAAAACACCATCGCCGCGCTGGACGAGGTGGGCGACCGGCTCACGGCGGTCACGCGCCCCGTGTCGCACCTGATGTCGGTGAGGAACGAGCCCGATCTGCGGGCCGCGTACGAGACGGTGCTGCCGGAGGTCTCCTCCTTTTTCGCCCGCCTCCCCCTCAACCCCGAGGTGTGGGCCGCCGTCAAGGAGTACGCGCAGACGGACGAGGCCCGCGCGCTCACGGGCGTGCGCCGGCGGCACGTGGACAAGACCGTGCGCGCCTTTGTCCGCGCCGGCGCCGACCTGCCCGTGGAGCAGAAGAAGCGCGTGGAGGAGCTGCGCGTGGAGCTGTCGCGCCTTTCCACCGAGTTCGCCAACCACGTGCTGGACTCCACCAACGCGTGGGACCTGGTGCTGACGGACGAGGCGGACCTGGAGGGGCTGCCCGACTCCGCCCGGGCCCAGGCGCGCGCGGCCGCGCAGGCCAGGGGGGTGGAGGGATGGCGCTTTACCCTTCAGGTGCCCTCCTATCAGCCGTTCATGCAGTACTCCGCCCGCCGCGACCTGCGCGAGCGGATGTACCGCGCGTACATGAACCGTGCGTCCAGCGGCGAGCACGACAACCGTCCGCGCGTGGGGCGCATCCTGGAGCTGCGGCGCGAGCTGGCCGGCATCCTGGGCTTCAAGGACTACGCGGACTACACGCTGGAAGACAGCATGGCGGGGAGCGGGGACCGCGCCGTCCGCTTCGAGGAGGACCTGGCCGCCCGCACCCGCCCCGTGTGGGAGCGCGAGATGGCCGCGCTGGAGGTGTTCGCCCGCGACGAGCTGGGCATCACCCCCTTCGAGGCGTGGGACGTGTCGTACACCACGGAGCGGCTGCGGCTGGCCCGCTACGACCTGGACGCCGAGGTCCTGCGCCCCTACTTCCCCCTGGACCGCGTGCTGGAGGGGCTGTGGGAGCTCACCCGCCAGGTCTTTGGCGTGCAGGTGCGGCCGCGGGAGCTGCGCGAGGTGTGGCACCCCGACGTGGGCTTCTTCGACGTGCTGGACGAGGACGGCGCGCAGCTGGGCTCGTTCTACGTGGACTGGTTTCCGCGCGAGAGCAAGCGCGGCGGCGCGTGGATGGGCGGCCTGCACACCGGCGGGCCGCGGCCGGACGGGTGGGACGCGCACCTGGCGACGGTCGTGTGCAACGTGTCGCCCCCGGACGGCGACCGTCCCGCCCTGCTGACCCACCGCGAGGTGGAGACCGTCTTCCACGAGTTCGGGCACCTGCTGCACCACGTGCTGTCGCGCGTGGAGGTGCCGGCGCTGGCGGGGACCAACGTGCCATCGGACTGGGTGGAGCTGCCGTCGCAGATCATGGAGAACTGGACGTGGGAGCGCCCCGCCCTGGACCTGTTCGCGCGGCACTGGCAAACGGGCGAGCCCATCCCCGAGGCGCTGTTCGCCAAGATGGTGGCCGCCCGCAAGTTCATGGGCGCGTGGCACCAGATGCGGCAGCTGAGCTTCGGCACGGTGGACCTGGACCTGCACGTGCGCTTCGACCCGTCGCGCGACGCCGACCCCATCGTGCGGGCGCAGCAGGTGATGGCGCAGTTCAGCCCGTATCCGCGCTTTGCCGACGACCACTTCATCACCTCGTTCGCGCACATCTTCTCGGGCGGGTACGCGGCCGGGTACTACAGCTACCTGTGGTCCGCCGTGCTCGAGGCGGACGCGTTCAGCCGCTTTCAGCGCGAGGGGCTGTTCAGCCGCGAGGTGGGGCGAGACTTCGTGGACCACGTGCTCAGCCAGGGCGACGCCGAGGACCCGGCGGTGCTCTTTCGCCGCTTCATGGGCCGCGACCCCGACCCCGAGGCGCTGCTCCGCCGCGACCTGGACCTGAGCCTGCTGGAGAACTAGGCGCGGCTGCGGGAACGCAGGCTTCGCGTGCGGAACGACGGACGGCGACGACGGGGGTGGGCGTGTCCCCCGCGGGCGGGGGCCGGGCTGCGCGCGCCGTAGGCAACGATAGAACTGTTGCCAACGGCGCCGAGCCCACGAAGGGGCGGACAACGGTACTGCTGTTGTCCGCCCCTTCGCGTTCTCGGCCCTGCGGGCGCGCATCCCTCACGCAACGGCATCCGGTCCGCTGGCTTCCGCGCGGGGCCCTCACCCCCCGGCCCCCTCTCCCGTACACCACCTATCGGCACCCTCGAGTGCCTGCCCTGTACGGGAGAGGGGAAGCAGCCCCTGCACGATCCGCCAGTCTCCCCCTCTCCGCGAGGAACGAGCGGGGAGGGGGCCGGGGGGAGGGGCGCTCCGCCTCCGCACGGGCCTAGCTCAAACCGCCGGAACTCCGCCCACGCAAAACCCCTCCCCCGAAGTTGGGGGAGGGGTCGACGGCCTTCGCGAGGAACGAGCGAAAAGGCCGGCGGGGGAGAGGGCTCCCGTCGCACCGCGACGGCACTGCGCCCGTGATCCTGATCGTGATCCTCCCGCGTCCTTCCCCCTCCCCCCGGCCTTCTCCGCCTTCTCCCTTCCGCGTCGCGTCCTACGACCGCGCCGCGTCCGGCCCCGTCACCCCGATCGCCGCCATGGGCACCAGGCCGACCACGTGCACGCCCGCCGCGCGGCTCGCGTCCACGGCGTCGACGACCTCGCCGTACGAAAGGGATTCCGCGCCCTTCACGAAGAGCACCTTGCGGGCGCGCGGGGTGAAGATGTCCGTCAGCGTCCGTTCCAGCTCCGCCGCGGCGATGGGCTGGCGGTTGAGCAGGTAGCGGCCGCCGGGCTCCACCTCCAGCACCAGGACGTCCGGCAAGGACGGCTGCACGGCCGTGTCGTCCACCGGCGGCACCTGCACGCTCAGCCCGCGCTGCAGCCCCTGCTGCACTACCATGAAGATGATCAGCAGCACCAGCAGCACGTCGATCATGGGCGTCATGTTGATCTCGCTGATGGAGCCCCCCGTACGCCCGCCGATTCCCATCGCCATACGTCCTCCTCCGCTCCGGGTTCAGTTACTTTCGCACTTTTGCACTCTCGCACTGCCGTTCAGTCCGGCGCCTCCTCCGTGATCATGGCCACGCGCCGCACGCCCACCTGTCGCGCGGAATCCATCGCCCGCATCACCAGGGCGTACGATACGCCGTGGTCCGCCTTGAGGTAGAGCAGGTTGTCCCCCGTCATCCCGCGGTCCGCGTAGGCCGCCGCCAGCCGCCCGGCCAGCGCGTGCGCGGCAATGGGCCCGGGCTCCGGCACCCCGTCGATCCAGTACTGGCCGTGGACGTCGATGCCGAGCGTCACCCGGTCCTCGCGGGCGGGGAGCGCCTTGCGCGCGGCGGGCAGCTGGGCCGTGTACGGGAGAGTGGTGGTCACCACCATGAAGATGATGAGCAGCACCAGCATCACGTCCACCATGGGGGTGACGTTGATTTCGGAGGTGAGCCCGTGGAGATGCGGCGGCTTCGTGGGGATCGCCATTGTGCCCTCCCGTGATGTGGGGTTTCACAGAAGCAACGGACGACGGCGCCCCGTTTCTGACGCGCGGATGTCAGGCGCGCATGACGCATCCTGCCTCCGTGGTGTCCGCGGAGGCAGACGGCGTGAAGTCGTACCCTCGAATTCCTACCGTATCCGAGAAAACAACCGCCTCACGCAGAGACGCGGAGACGCAGAGAGAAGAGAAGAACAGGAGCGGCGGACTCAGCTCCTCTTATCTCCTCGTTGTTTTCTCTCTGCGCCTCTGCGTCTCTGCGTGAGGCCCCTTCTTTTGCGGTCTGGGATCATTCGCTTCCCCACCTCGCCCGCGGCACGGGAACCGTGGAGGATGACGGACGAACGAAAGCCGGCGGCCCCTGGAAGGGACCGCCGGCTCTGGTACGACTCGGACCGCGAAAGGACGGCTTACTGCGCCGGCGGCGCCACGACCGTCGCGGGACCCTGCTCGGGGAGCGGAACCAGGCCCACCAGGGCGATGTCCGCCGCGCGGCTGGCATCCACGGCGCGAACCACCTCGCCGTACGACAGGTTGTTGGCACCCTTCACGAAGATCACCTTGCGGGCGCGCTGCGCGAACGTCTGCCGGAGAAACGTCTCCAGGTTGGCCGCGGGCACTTCCTGGCGATTCACGTAGTAGCGCGGGCCGGGCTCCACCTCGAGCACGATCTGCGTGTCGTCGGGCGGCTTCTGCGCGATCTCTTCCTTTTCCTTGGGCGGCGGCACCTGAACGCTCAGGCCCCGCTGCAGCCCCTGCTGCACCACCATGAAGATGATGAGCAGCACCAGCAGCACGTCGATCATGGGCGTCATGTTGATCTCGCTCATCGCGCCGCCCTTGCCTCCAACTCCTCCCATAGCCATGGGATCATACCTCCTGGATCAGTTGTCGGCGCCGGCCGCGGCGGCCCAGGGGGCCGCCGGACCGGCGAGGGGACAGCGTTATTCGCGGATCACCCGCGCGCCGGCGGGCAGCTCGGTGATGGTGCCGATCCGGCGCACGCCCGCATTGCGGGCCGCGTCGATGGCCTGCAGCACCTTCAGGTACTCGACGTTGTTGTCGGCCTTCAGGTACAGCGTGTGGTCATCGGGATTGCCACGCTGGTCGTACGCCGCCTGAAGCCGCGCCTGCAGCTGGGTCAGGGGAATCGGGCCCGGGTCGGGCACGTCCTCGATCCAGTACTGGCCGTTCTTGTCCACGCCCAGCGTCACGCGCTCTTCCTTCTCGGGCGCCGACGTCTTGGCCTTGGGCAGCTTGGCCTCGTACGCCAGGGCCGGGGTCACCACCATGAAGATGATGAGCAGCACCAGCATCACGTCGATCATGGGCGTGACGTTGATGTCGGCGTTCACGTCCGAAGTCACGCCCGCCACCTGGGGAAGCACGGAGCCGCCGAAGGCCGCGCCCCTGCCGTGTCCTCCTGCCATGGCTCAGTCTCCGCCGTACGTGGCGTTCGCGCCGGTGGTGTGGCCCAGCTGCTGGCGGGCCTGGCGCGTCATCATCCAGTCGATCATCTCGCGGCCGGCGTAGGCCAGCTCCGAGAAGAGCGTGTCCAGCTTGGCCGTGAAGTAGTTGTACATCCACACCGCCGGGATGGCGGCGACCAGGCCGATGGCCGTGGCGATCAGGGCCTCGGCGATACCGCCGGACACGGCCTCAAGACCGCCGCCCTGCTCGGCCATGCCCATGAACGAGTTCACGATGCCCAGCGTGGTGCCCAGCAGCCCCACGAACGGCGCCGTGGAACCGATGGTGGCCAGGATGCCCAGGCCGCTCTTGAGCTCGTTGGCCAGCAGGATCTGCTCGCGCTCCACGGAGCGCTCGCAGCTCACGATGGCGGCGCCGGCGGCGCGCGGGTCGTTCAGCAGCGGCGCCACCTCGCGCAGGGCCTCGCCCAGCACGCGGGCCACGTGGCTCTTGGGGTACTGGTCGGCCAGGGCCAGCGCCTCGGGGATGTTCTCGGCCTCCAGCGCCTCGGAGAACTTGGGCGCGAACTGCTTGGTGTCCCGGGACATGCGGCGGAAGATGAGCCACTTCCAGATCGCCACCGACAGCGAGGCGATGGACATGAGGATGAGGAAGATCACGATCCCCCGGTTGATCATCCCCGTATCTTCCCAGATCTTTGCGAAATCCATTTCTGCGTTCTCCTCAGCGCGCCTGCGCCATCCGATTGGTG
>DATING010000927.1:0-2145 GCA_035474555.1 Longimicrobium sp.
CCAGACCGCAGCCATTGGCCGGCGCGGCCACGGCCTGGCGCGCGCCGAAGCCCAGCGCCGCCGCGACCAGCAGCGTGAACAGCGGGAACTGCAGCCTCTTCCGAATCGTCCGCATGGTGTTCTCCTCGGATAGGTGAGAACGACGGGCGTCGCGGCGCACAGGGACAGCTCCGCCGCCCGGTGCATGATGCTGCGGCACCCATCCAAGGTCAATAATCATGATGCGGGCACGGATGAGCATCACGAAAGAACCCAGTGTTTTCCTGGATTCTGTGGATCGAACGTTGGGCTTCTGCGCACGTTTCTCGTCGCACTGGATCCATGGCTTTCTACGTAATGTCCGATTCGTCGCTCATTCTCGAGCATCGCGTCGGCCGCAGCGGTTGCCGGCCAGGAAACACATCGCCCTGCTCGAACACACGATGGAGAGGCTGGATGTGTTGTGGAGTGATTTTTTAGTGGCTGTATCTGTGCAACATGTCTGTTACGTGCTTGCCTTCCTCCCGCCCATCTGGGCGACG
This sequence comes from Longimicrobium sp., assembly GCA_035474555.1. Lineage (GTDB taxonomy): Bacteria > Gemmatimonadota > Gemmatimonadetes > Longimicrobiales > Longimicrobiaceae > Longimicrobium. Next base: position 522 of record DATING010000927.1, read on the forward strand.
CATCCAATGATGGTCCTCGATCCGCCCACCCGTCTTCTCACGGCCTGTGCGCACCGGAGGGACCCCAGGCGCGGGGGCCGGCCCGTTCATCGGGCTGACGATGTCGCTCGTGGGGAGCGGCAGGGGAGCGGGGACGACCACGCGTCACGTCCGGCCATCGGCGCGGCGCAGCTGATCGGCAGATCCCCGTTCGCAACGCTGCCCCTCATCACCTCCGTCCCCGCTGCGGAGTAAGTGCCGCATCCGCAGGTGGGATCGGGGGTTGGATGTCGGGGGGAGCTAACGTCCAGGGCCGTTTGCACCCGGGGCCTCCCAGGCCGGCGGAAACGCGGCGGGGGATTTTTGGCATCCGAAGATCATCCCGCCGGGGAAGGGTGTTGGCATACTCAACCGGCCAAAATCAGCGAGATAGTGCCCGGCATTGACGATTCTCGCGTTCCGCGGCGGCGAAGCGTCCGTCCACACCGGCCACGTGATCCCGCGCGCGACGGATCCAGACCCGCCGAGGGGACCACCGGACGTGGAGACGGAAAACACTTTCCCGACGATTCTCGCCAGCGCTCTACGTCCACCTGCGCGCGCTCGCCAGGGAGCCACCTCACCGGAAGCGTTGCGCCGTGCGGAAAGCGCAACGGCGGACTCGGAGCGGCGGGAATTTTACCCTACCGGGCTGCATCATTACGCGTTACCTTTTCCGCCGATCCACACGACGTAGCTCCTCGCTTCTCCCCTTGCGTCGCTCGACGCCCCCTCATCGAACCGGAGTTGTTCCCATGGCTGGTGTTCCGCTGCAAAACGTTCTCATCGTGGGCGGAGGTACGGCTGGATGGATGACCGCTGCGTACCTCGTGCGCGCCTTCGGAGACACCGTTAGCATCACTTTGGTGGAATCACCCGCGATCGGCCGGATCGGCGTGGGCGAGGCGACCGTGCCCAACCTGCAGGGCGTGTTCTTCGACTTCCTGGGCATCCCCGAGGACGAGTGGATGCGCGAGGTGAACGGCGCGTTCAAGACGGCCGTGAAGTTCGTCAACTGGCGCAAGCGCGAACCCGGCCAGACGGGGGAGGACCACTTCTACCATCCGTTCGGCATCCTGCCGTACGTGGACGGCGTGCACCTGCCCCAGTACTGGTACCACCTGACCGAGGGCAAGGGCGAGCCGTTCGACTACGCCTGCTTTCCGCAGGTGCCGCTCATGGACGCCGCCATGTCGCCCAAGTACCTGGACGGCCGCAGCGCCACGGCGCACGCCTGGCACTTCGACGCCCACCTGGTGGCGGCGTTCCTGATGCGCTGGGCCACGGAGCGGGGCGTGGTGCGCGTGCTGGACGAGGTTCACAACGTGGAGCTGGGCGAGCAGGGGCAGATCGCGTCCGTGCAGACCAAGGGCGGCCGGACCATGACGGCGGACCTGTTCGTGGACTGCACGGGCTTCCGCGGGCTGCTCATCAACAAGGCCCTGGGCGAGCCGTTCATCGACATGAGCGACCACCTGCTGTGCGACAGCGCGGTGGCCTCGCCGGTGATTCACGACGACGAGAAGTACGGCATCGAGTCGTGCACGTCGTCCATCGCCATGAAGAACGGCTGGACGTGGAAGATCCCCATGCTGGGCCGCTTTGG
>DATING010000928.1:0-3032 GCA_035474555.1 Longimicrobium sp.
ATCTCCGTGGGCAGCGGCAGCCTGGCGGTGACGGGGATCGAGACGATCGGGGGGCAGCAGACGTTCCACACGGTGATGACGCTGCGGGGCGGCAACGCGCTCGTGCGGGTGAACGACCGCCTGGAGTCGTGGATCGACACGGACGGGCTGTTCTCGCGCCGGTTCCACCAGAACCAGCACGAGGCGCGCTTTCGCCGCAACCGCACGTACGACTTCAACCCCGAGGCGCGCACGTTCCGGCGCGAGAACGGGCAGACGGGGACGATCCCCACCAGCCAGCCGCTGGACGACCTGTCGTTCATCTACTACGCGCGCACGCTGCCGCTGGAGCCGGGCGCCACGTACTCGCTGCCGCGCTACTTCAAGGCGGACGGCAACCCGGTGGTGCTGCAGGTGCTGCGGCGCGAGACCATCACCGTGCCGGCCGGCCGGTTCCGCACCATCGTGGTGCGCCCGGTGATCCAGTCGGACGGGCTGTTCGGCGAGGGGGGGCGCGCGGAGGTGTACTTCTCGGACGACGCGCACCGCATCCCGGTGCTCATCCGCAGCCGCATCCCCGTGGTGGGCTCGCTGAGCATGCACATGCGCACGTTCCGGCCGGGCACCTGAACACGCGGGCCCACGCGGAGTATAGATCAACAGGAAAGGGCGCGGAGCGAAAACGTTCCGCGCCCTTTTCGTATCCGCACGGGCCGGGTTCTACGCATTGCCTCACGCGGAGGACGCGGAGAAGAAGAGCGCGCGGATTCGAATCCTCGCCGGGCGCTTTGCCGTCGTGAGATCGCGGAAGGATGCACGGGCGCCGGTGGCCGGCGCGTGGATCAATCAAAAGCGAGGCAGGGGTAATGGGATCGATGACGATCAGCCGGGGCAGGCTCGTGCTGGCGGTGGCCGCGGCGCTGATGGCGGGCGGGGTGCCGCGGGCGGACGCGGCGGATACGCAGCCCCTGCTCCCCTTCGCGGCGGGCGAGCACGCGACCTACCAGGTGAAGCTGGGCGTGTTCACCGTGGGCAGCGGCAGCCTGTCCGTCACGGGGATGCAGCGGGTGCAGGGAGAGCAGACGTTCCACGCGGTGATGACGCTGCGGGGCGGCAACGCGCTCATCCGCGTGAACGACCGCTACGAGTCGTGGATCGACACGGACGGGCTGTTTTCGCGCCGCTTTCATCAGAACCTGCACGAGGGGCGCTTCCGGCGGAACCGCACGTACGACTTCAACCCCGAGGCGCGCACCTTTCGCCGCGAGAACGGCGACACGGGCACGCTGCCCACGGACGAGCCCCTGGACGACCTCTCGTTCCTGTACTTTGCGCGGACGCTGCCGCTGGAGGTAGGCGCCACCTACACGCTGCCGCGCTACTTCAAGGCGGATGGAAATCCCGTGGTGCTCCAGGTGCTGCGCCGCGAGACCATCTCGGTGCCCGCGGGGCGGTTCCGCACCATCGTCGTGCGGCCGATCATCCAGACGGACGGGATGTTCAGCGAGGGCGGACGCGCGGAGGTGTACTTCTCGGATGATGCGCATCGCATCCCTGTGCTCATCCGTAGCCAGGGCGTCGCGCTGGGCGGGGACCTGACCATGCGCCTGCGGTCGTTCCGGCCGGGGAGCTGAACGGCGGGTCTCGGGCGGAGAGGCGGAGAGGCGGAGAGGCGGAGAGGGCGGCGGGGGATCGGGGCGCGGAGGATCGGGGTGGAGGATCGCGGCGGGGGATCGGCGGCGGAGAATCGGCGGGAAGGTGAAGATCGAGGCAGGGCGGGGACGGCGGAGCGAATGAATTCGCGGCTACAACGTCACGCTGTCCGCCTCCGCGGACACCACCGCGGCACATCCACGGGGGGGGCCGTCCCCTGTGTTCCCAACGTGAGAAATCGCAGTGGATGTGGCGCGGGGGGCGGGGAACGCGCATCTTCGAGGGCGTCAGGGCAGATCATCCCCCTCGCGCCGAATCACGTGAACGACGGCATCAGCAACGAAAGCGGGTCCGCGGCGGGGAAGATCCCCGAGGCGGACCTTTCGCGTGTACGCACCGTCCCCGTGGGCGGGCGGCCCAACAAGGTGCTCGCGGAGCAGTTCGCCGCGCCGCCCCCCATGGACCCCGCCGCGCGGTCGTTCGGCGCGTTCGTGCAGTCGCTGCCGCACATCCTGCAGGCGGAGTCGTTCCTGGCGGTGGTGGACGCCATCGCGTCGGCGGTGGCGCGCAGGCGCACGGTGCTGTGGATGCTGGGCGGCCACGTGGTCAAGACGGGATTGGCGCCCGTGCTCATCGACCTCATGCGGCGCGGGGCCATCACGCACGTGGCCAGCAACGGCTCGGCGGGGGTGCACGACTACGAGATGGCACGCTGGGGCGGCACCAGCGAGGACGTGGAGGCCGGGCTGGCCGACGGCAGCTTCGGGATGGCGGACGAGACGGGGCGCGACATGAACGGCGCCTTCACCCGCGGCATGCGCGAGGGATGGGGGATGGGCGAGTCGCTGGCCCGCGATCTGGACGAGCGCGGCGACCTGGCGTATCCCGACCTGTCGCTGCTGCTGCAGTCGCACCGGCTGGGGGTGCAGTACACGCTGCACCCGGCGCTGGGCGCGGAGATCATCCACCAGCACCCCGCCGCGGACGGCGCGGCCATCGGCGACACGGGGCACCGCGACTTCCGGCGCCTGTCCGCCGCGCTCGCGGGGCTGGACGACGGCGGGGTGGTGATGAACGTGGGATCGGCGGTGGTGATGCCGGAGGTGTTCCTCAAGGCGCTGACGGTCGCACGCAACCTGAACGGCGGCGCGCCGCGCGGGTTCACGGCCTGCGACCTGGACATGCAGCGCCACTACCGCCCGCGGGTGAACGTCGTGGAGCGCCCCACGCGCTCCGGCGGCGGCCGCGGCTACTCGCTGACGGGGCACCACGAGATCATGGTGCCGCTGCTGGCGTGGGCCATCGCGGAGCGGCTGGGGTAGTCCCCCACCCCCCGGCCCCCTCCCCCGGCAAACAGCGCCGGGAGAGGGGGAGAACGGCGGTGTGGGAGGCGGAGTTCC
>DATING010000929.1:0-3864 GCA_035474555.1 Longimicrobium sp.
CCCGCGCGGTACGCCTCGTACAGCACCGAGAACTCGCGGAAGAGCACTCCCGTGCTCCACCCGTCGCTGACGATGTGGTGCATCGACAGCAGCAGCAGGTGATCCTCGGCGCCCAGCCGCAGCAGCGCCGCGCGAAAGAGCGGGCCCGTGGAGAGGTCGAACGCCCGCCGCGCCTCCTCGCCCGCGCGCCGCCGGACCGCCGCCTCGCGATCCGCCTCGCCAAGCCCCGACAGATCCTCCACCGGGAGGACGAATCCGTCGAAGGGTGCGATCACCTGCACCGGCGAGCCGCCCACCTCCGCGAAGACCGTCCGCAGCGACTCGTGACGCCGGACGATCTCGCCCAGGCTCCGCTCCAGCGCCGCCTGGTCCAGCGCGCCCGTCAGGCGCCACGCCACGGGGACGTTGTAGGCGGCGCTCTCCGGCTCCAGCCGGTCGATGAACCAGAGCCGCTCCTGCGCGAACGACAGCGGCAGCGCCCCCGTGCGCCCGGCCGGCACCACCGGTGGCAGCACCGGCAGCCCCGCGCGGCGCATCTCCTCCACCACCCTCGTCAGCTCCGCCACCGTGGGTCCCTCGAACAGCGCCCGCAGCGGCACCTCGACGCCGAACACCTGCTGCACCCGCGAGACCATGCGCACGGCCAACAGGGAGTGCCCGCCCAGCTCGAAGAAGCTCTCCGTCACCCCCACCCGCTCCAGCCGCAGCACCTCCGCCCAGATCCCCGCCAGCACCTCCTCCGCCGGCGTCCGCGGCGCCACGTACGCCTCCTCCGCCGACGCGAGATCCGGCGCCGGCAGTGCCTTGCGGTCCAGCTTGCCGTTGGCCGTCAGCGGCAGCGCGTCCAGGCGGACGATCGCGCCGGGGAGCATGTGCTCCGGGAGCCGCCCCCGCAGGTGCTCGCGCACCTCGTCCGCGGCCACCTCGCCTGCCACGTACGCCACCAGCCGCCGGTCGCCGGGCTCGTCCTCGCGGACCACCACGGCGGCCTCGCGCACGTCCGGCCAGGCGCGCAGCACGGCCTCGATCTCGCCCGGCTCCACGCGGAAGCCGCGGACCTTGACCTGCGTGTCCACGCGGCCCAGGAACGCCAGCGTGCCGTCGGCCCGCCAGCGCACCCGGTCGCCGGTGCGGTAGAGCCGCGCACCGGGGCGGTACGGGTCGGCCACGAACGTCTCCGCCGTCCGCTCCGGCTGGTTCAGGTAGCCCAGCGCCAGCCCCGCGCCGCCCGCGTACAGCTCGCCGGCCACGCCCATCGGCACCGGCTGCATCCCCGCGTCCAGCACGCGCACGTACGTGTTCGCGATGGGCCTGCCGATGGGGATGCTGGCCCCCCCCCGCGGCGCGGCGCCGATGCGGTGGCAGCAGGTGAACGTGGTGTTCTCCGTGGGCCCGTAGCCGTTGATGAGCGCCGTCTCCGGCAGCTCCGCCAGCACGCGGCGCACGTGGGGGACGGAAAGCACGTCGCCGCCGGCGATGAGCTGGCGCACGCCCTCCAGGATCTCGATGTCCTCCTCCACCACCAGGTGAAAGAGGCCCGCCGTCAGCCAGAGGACGGTGACGCCGTGCTCCGCCAGCGCCCGCCCGATGCTCTCCACCGTCGGCTGCCCGGCGGGATGGATGGCGAGGCACGCGCCGTTCAGCAGCGGCCCCCACAGCTCCAGCGTGGCCGCGTCGAACGAGGCGGGCGCGAGCTGCAGGAAGACGTCGGAGGGGTCGATGGCAACGAAGTCCTGCCCGCGCACCAGGCGCACGATGGCGCGGTGGGGCACCTCGACGCCCTTGGGCCGCCCGGTCGAGCCGGAGGTGTACATCACGTACGCCACCGCTTCCGGGTCCGTCCCCGCCGCCGCCGGCGCATCCGCCGGCTCCGCCGCGATTGCCGCCGCGTCCGCGTCCACCCGGATGGTGCGCGCGGCGTGGGGCGGCAGGCGGTCCGCCAGGGACGACTCCGTCACCAGCACGGGGACGGCGGTGTCGGCCAGCATGAAGGCCAGCCGCTCCGCGGGGTACGCCGGGTCCAGCGGCACGTACGCGCCGCCCGCCTTGAGCACGGCCAGCGTGGCGACGATCATCTCCGGCCCGCGCTCCAGGCACACGCCCACGCGCGTCCCCGCGGACACCCCGGCGCGGCGCAGGTGGTGCGCAAGCCGGTTGGCGCGATGGTCCAGCTCCGCGTACGTCATCCGCCCGCCGTCCCACGCCAGCGCGACGGACTCCGGCGCGGCGGCGGCGGCCTGCGCGAAGAGCGCATCGGTCGTGGCGCGGGGGAGCTCGGGCGCGGCGCCTTCGCCCAGCGCCAGCAGGCGGGCGCGCTCCGCATCCCCGAGCAGCTCCAGCCGCGAAAGCCGCACGTCCCCGTTCGCCGCGACCTGCTCCAGCACTCGCGCCAGGTGGGCGAGCATCCGCTCGGCCGTGCCGCGCTCGAAGACGTCGGTGCTGTAGGACAGCGCTCCCCGCAGATTGTGTCCCTTTGCCGTGAAGGCCAGCGTCAGGTCGAACTTGGCGTGGGCGAAATCCGGGTCGATCGCTTCGGTGCTCAATTCTTCCGCACCCGTTCCCGATTCCTCCACATCTTCCAGCGCGAACGACACCTGGAAAAGCGGAGAATGGCTCAGGGACCGTTCCGGCTGCAGCTCGGCCACCAGCTTCTCGAAGGGAAGCTCCTGGTTCTCGTAGGCGCCCAGCGTCACCTCCCGCACCCGCCCCAGGGTTTCGCGGAAGGTCGGGTCTCCCCCCAGGTCGGTGCGCAGCACCACCGTGTTCACGAAGAAGCCGATCAGCCCCGCGACCTCCTTCCTCGTCCGCCCCGCCATGGGGCTCCCCACGACGACGTCCTCGCTCCCGCTGTACTTCGACAGCAGCATCTGGAAGGCGGAGAGCACCACCATATAGAGCGTCGCGTCCTCGCTCTGCGCCAACGCTCGAAGCCGCCCCAGCAACTCGCCGTGAAGCTCGATGCGCTCGCCCGCCCCCCGGAACGACTGCACGGACGGGCGGGGATGGTCGGTGGGCAGCTCCACAAGCTCCGGGGCGCCCGCCAGGCGCTCCCGCCAGTACGCCAGCTGCCGCTCCAGCATGTCGCCCCGCAGGTGCTCGCGCTGCCAGGCGGCATAGTCCACGTACTGCACCGGCAACGCCGGCAACGGCGATTCCCGTCCTTCGCGGTACGCCGCGTACAGCGCCCACAGCTCGCGGAAGAACACCCCCAGGCTCCACCCGTCGCTGACGATGTGGTGCATGGAGAGCAGCAGCACGTGCTCCTGGGCGCCCAGCCGCAGCAGCCCCGCCCGGAAGAGCGGCCCCGCCGTGAGGTCGAACGGCAGCACCGCCTGCTGGTTGATGCGGCGCCTCACCTCCACCTCGCGATCCGAGTCGCGCAGCCCGGAGAGATCGTCGAGCCGAAGCGTAAAGCCGCCGAACGGCTCGATCACCTGCACCGGTGAGCCATCCACCTCCCGGAAGACCGTGCGCAGCGCCTCGTGCCGCCGGACGATCTCGCCCAGCGCGCGCTCCAGCGCCGCCGCGTCCAGCGCACCCCCCAGGCGCCGTGCCAGCGGGATGTTGTAGGCGGCGCTCCCCGGCTCCAGCCGGTCCATGAGCCAGAGCCGTTCCTGTGCGAAGGAGAGCGGAGCGCCGTCGCGATCGGCGAGGGGGACAATGCCCGACGCGCGGACCTTCCCCCTGAGCCTCGCCTCGATGAACGCGCGCTTGGCGGCAGAAAGCTCCGGGCGCGGAAGCTCGGCCGTCTGTTCCGAGGCCATCTCAGACTCCTGCAACGAGGTTGGATTGGGCCAGCTGCTCGGCCTCGAATTCGGACATGGTGGCTGCGTCTTCATAGATCCTTCGCTCGATCTCTCCCGC
>DATING010000930.1:0-3265 GCA_035474555.1 Longimicrobium sp.
ATGCTGGCCCCGTGCGTCACCCGCCGCACGCCGCCCCCGCGCCACTTCCACACGAACAGGTCCTCGCGCGTGGCCCCGCCGCCGATGGGCGCGCTGCGCACCACGAGCAGCTCGTTGCCGCCGGGGAGAAAGCGCGGCGCCGCGTACGGCAGCAGCCCGTCCGCGGGGCGCAGCGTGGCGATGGAGGGGCGGGCGCGGGGCCAGACGCGGATGGCCGGCACGTCCTGCGGGTCGCGCGCGAGCAGGATGCTGTCCGCGACGGCGTCGGCGGAGTCGCTCCCCGCCGGCCCCGTGCGCCAGATGACGATGCGCGACCACGCCCGGGAGGGCCCGGCCAGCGCCACGGCCACGTGCCGCCCGTCCGGCGACACGGCGGGGTCGCCCGTGCCCCAGGCCAGGTGCTGCACCGTGTCGCCGGGGACGAGGCCGGCGTCCGCGAGCAGGCGGCGGGCGTGCAGGGCGTTGGCCGTGAGCTCCACCGTGAACAGGCCGTACAGCTCCTGCGGGGTGCCGCCGTACACACCCGTGAACGCCTGGTCAAAGCTGCGCCCCTGCCGCGCGGACATCCGCCGCCACAGCTGCGTCAGGCTTTCCTCGCCGCGGCGGGCCGCCAGCCACTCCAGGAACGCGGAGCCGGCCAGGTACGCCATCCCCCCGAACTGGTATCCTCCCGTGGAGGCGTCCAGCTGCGCGTACGGGGGCAGCCGTCCCTCCAGCGCCCACTGCCGCAGGACGGCCGCGCGCACCACGCCGTGCGGCCGGCCGTAGCCCGTGAGCTTGCCCTCCGTGTAGGTCGCGTACCCCTCGCGCACCCAGCGCGGCGCGGTCTGCGCCAGGGGGCCCAGGCCGCGCGGGTCCACCGTGGCCAGCAGGCGGCCGAGCGGGTTGCGCGTGGGGCGGGTGAGGTGGGCGATGTGGGCGAACTCGTGCACGGCCAGCTGCTCCGCCGGGCCGCGCGTGTGGCCCAGGGGCGAGCGCGGCTCGGGGGGCGTGGGGTAGAGCAGGATGTACGGCGTGCGCAGGAGCGAGAACGCCGACCCGTTCGCCTCGCCCGCGGGGTCGTCGACCACGACGGTCACGCGCCGCTCCGGCACGCTGCCCACGAGGTCGCCCACGGTCGCGTAGACGCCCTCCAGCCGCTCGGCCACGTCGCGCGTCCACGGCTCCAGCTCGGCGGGAAAGTGCACGTCGAAGTGCTGGGTGCGCAGCGTGCGCCACTCCAGCCAGGGGCGCACGGCCTGCGCATCGGCGGGACGCGCCAGGACGACGACGGCCAGCGCGGCGGCCAGCCCAAAACGGCGGATCATGCGATTCAGGATGATGGGAATCTCGTGCGACGGAGCGGCCGATACACTGCTGCCCGCGCGAAGGTTCGTGGATTCTGCGCTCGCCCGTTGCCGTCTCATCTCCCCCAGGGTCCGGGCCCCGGGCAGAGCGAATGAATTCGCAACTATGTACCTGACGAAACAGTGACAAAGTGGCCGAACGGGGTGCGTCCCGAACGGTGCGCGAGTGATCCTAAACCGGATCGGGAACGGGCCCATTCCGGACCCGTCCTGATACCGGCATCGTCAGACGACGGGCCTTGTTCGCATCACCCGCGCGCCCATCATCGGAATCCATCCCGGCACGTCCTCGCCCGCTTCGACGGACCGCCGTTCCAAGCACCCCAGCACGTCCAGCGTGGCGTCACTCCGCACGGAATCCGGCGTGTGCGCCAGCAGTACGGACAGCGCGGAGACGTAGGGCCGCAGCACTTCCATCTCGTCAAACCCGGCAAGCCGCCGCAGGTACCACAAGGCCAGCAACCGCCGGACGCGCGGGTGTGGATTCGTTCCGGCTGCGACAAATTTGTGTACGGTGGACCGTCCCACGCCAGCGTCTTCCGCGACGGTGCGCAGGGAAGTCAACTCCGCGTAGCTTCGAACAAACTCGCGAAGCACATCCAGCGGCACGCTGCGATGATCCATGGCCGCTACTCCCGCTCCCGAAGACGCGGAAGCCATTCCGGCACGTCGCATCCCGCCTCCCGAAACTCGTCCTCCATCCGGTCAAGCAGGACGAGCCGCATCCGCCGTTGGTTCTTCGGCGGAAAGAACCGAGACAGCAGTCCCACGGCCGACTCTGCCATCCGGCCGTCTTCGTCGTCGGGCTCCGCAAGCCCCACGCGCTTCACGTAGTGCAGCGCCAGCATGCGCCGGTTGCGAGGATGCGGGATCGTCTCTCCGGCGACGAACTTGTGGAGCGTGGTGCGGCCGATCCCTACGTCCGTGCACACGTCTCGGATGGACGTCAGTTCGCATTGGTCTTGGTACCAGCGGCGCAACTGCTCAACCGGGATCGCCCGCCGGGCGTCCTTGTCCACCTCGCCGCCGTCGTCTACCGCCTCTGCTTGCTCGCTCACGCCGCCTCGTCATGCGCATTGGGACGCGGCAGGCGCTTCAGCAACCGCACGTCCTCCAACTCGTCTGCGATCCATTCGGGCGCCTCGACGCCTTCCGCCGCGATACGGTCTTGGTACCAGCGCGCAAACTCCGCGCGCGCGTCCAGACGGGCGGCAAGGGGAAGGCTGTCCACCAGCAGGGCAAGCGCGGCCTGCTCTGCCCATGCGCCATGGACACCCCACGTTTCGCACCACGCGTTGAGTTTGCGCGCGGACTCGGGATGGATGTCGCTGCCCTTCAGGAACGCCGACAGGACGCGCGGGCTTATCCCTGCCTCTTCCGCGACGGATAGCCGCGTGTGCCCGCACCGTCCCACCGCATCCACCACCGTCGCGCGCATGTACTCGCGGAACAGGTGGCGTTCAAGTCTGGCGATACTCATGGCCGCGCCTCACGTTTGGTAAGTGGATGAAGTAAACAAAGCAGTCAGATCGGGCACTAGCGAACGGGGCCGCCCTGACGTACTCTGCTCAGTGTATCCAACAGATTAGTTACCAAAGTTACCAAGCGCAATCGCGCTGGTGGGAGGCGTGCGCGTGAGCGGCACGCCCCAAGATTCGCGCGTGCCCGTGGGCATGCTGCGCGAAGCCGCACGCCGTGCGGTTGAGGCCACGTCGAGCCATCAAGTGGCGAACGCGGTGGGGATGAGTGCGTTGGGCCTGCGGAAGTTCATCGCCGGGACGGACCCGCATCCGGCTACAGTGCGGAAGCTGGCGACGTGGTACGTGCGTCACGCGGCCTCATCCCAGGAGCTGGACGCAGACACGGCAGCCGCCGCCCTGGCGCTCCTGGTGGACGGCTACCCGCCAGAGGATCGGGAG
>DATING010000931.1:0-4271 GCA_035474555.1 Longimicrobium sp.
CCCGTCGCCGTCCGCGGCAAAGGCGGATTCCGGCGCGCGCTCCAGCCGCCACAGCTGCCACAGGGCGCGCGCGGCGAGCAGGGCCTTTGTGCCGCCGCCCGTCACGGCGCGGCGGCGCAGGTTGTCGTAGCCCGCGCGGCGCAGGGGCGCGTGGATGCCGCGGTACACGTGCGCGGCCACGGCCACGGGGCGCCGGAAGCCCGCCGGCAGTTCACGGATGGCCGGGAACGCGGCGTGGTACGAGGCCTCCGCGCTCCGCAGCAATTCCTCCGTCATGCGCCGGTATGGCCCGTCCACCGCGGCGCCGCGGCACATGCGGTCGAGGGAATCTTCCGTCATGCCGTGGCGCCCCATCACGTCCGCCGGCAGGTACAGGCGGCCGCGGCGCCAGTCTTCGCCCACGTCGCGCAGGATGTTCGTCAGCTGCATCGCATGTCCCATCTCTCCCGCCCGGTCCAGCACGCGGGGGGCGTGCACGCCGGCCAGCTCCGTGATCCACAACCCGACGACCGAGGCCACCCGGTGCGTGTAGACGCGCAGCGCGTCCATGGATTCGTACCGCTGCATGCGCAGGTCCATCCGCATCCCCTCGCCCAGCTCGGCGGCGTAGGTGAACGGGACGGCGGCGGATGCGGTCTCCCGCATCACCCGGTCCAGCAGGTCGATGCCGGTTGCGTGCCCATCGTACGCGCGGCGGGCCAGATCGATCCACTCGTCCAGCATCTCCTCCGCGTCCGCTTCGCCGCCGGGGCGGTCCACGATGTCGTCCGTCACGCGGCAAAAGGCGTAGACGCGCGCCACCCGCTCCCACTCGCCCGGCGGAAAGAAGCGCGCGGCAAAGCGGAACGAGCGGCTGTTCACGGCGAAGTAGGTGCCCCAGTCCGCCGCGGCCGGCACGCGCTCCAGCAGCCGGGCGGACGGCGTGCGGGCGATGCTCACGCCGATGGGCAGGATCTCCGGCGCGGGCGAGGGCCCCCTCCCCCCGGCCCCCTCCCCCGCTTCGCGGAGGGAGGGGGAGAACGGCGACGGCAACTGCGACGGCGTTTCCGCCGCGATGGAAACCGGCTGGCGGGCGGCTTCCTCGGCGGCGACGGCGTCGCGGGCGCCGGCGATCCACTGCGCCAGCAGGCCGGGGAGCACGTCGTCCCCCGGGAGCGCGGCGCGCAGCTCGGCGGCCAGCCCGTCCGCCTCCGCCTCCAGCCGCGCCAGGCAGCGGCGCAGCGGCGTCACGCCCTCCGCCGACGCGGCATGCAGGCGCACGGCCACGTCGTCCGCGGATCCGCCCAGCGCGATGCCGTCCACCTCGTCCAGCAGCCAGGTCCAGCGCCCCTGCGCGTAGTCGCCCAGCGCGGGCTTGCCGGTCTCCATCGCGGGGCAGTAGTCCAGCACGTCGTCCAGCATCTGGTAGACGAGGCCCATCCGCCGCCCCAGCTCGAAGAGCGCGTCCGCGTCCGGCCGCCCCGCCAGCACGGCCGGCAGCGCCACGGCGCACCCCATCAGCTCCCCCGCCTTGCCCAGCGCGATCTCGCGGTACTCGTCCCACGACAGGCGCCGTCCCGCCGCGCGTCCCTGCGCCGCTTCCCCAGCGATCGTCCGTTCGACCGCGCGCGCAAAGAGCCGCGCGTAGGCCAGGCTCCCCGTCTCGGCCGCCATGCGGTACGCGGCGGAGAGCAGGTGGTCGCCCAGCACCAGCGCCATGCCGATCCCCTTGGTGGCGGCGACCGTCGGCACGCCGCGGCGGGTGGCGGCCTGGTCGATGATGTCGTCGTGCACGAGCGACGCCTCGTGCGCCAGCTGCACGGCCAGCGCGCCGCACCAGAACTCGGTCGAATGATTCGCGTTCTCCGCGCTGACGGCGCGGGCGGCGCCGTAGGCCAGCATGGGACGCAGCAGCTGGCCGCGGCAGTCCGGGCGCGGCATCCCCTGCCCCGCCGCGCGCTCCGCCGCGGCCGCCAGCCCGTCGCGCACCTCGTCCACGGCGCCGGGCGCCAGCGTGGCGGGGCTCACGCGCGCACCTCCGAGACCGCGGGACGGCCGGGCGCGCGGCGGGGCTGGGCCGTCCGTCCCGCCAGCAGCCGCGCGGCCCCGTACGACGCGGCGAGGGCGATCAGCGTCCCCGCGACGGCGCCCCACAGCCCGGCGGCGACGCTCATCCCCAGCGGCAGCGCCAGGTTGGCCAGGTAGAAGCCCGCCAGCCAGCGGTGCGGCAGGTCACGGATCCACGCCTCGCTGCGCAGCGCGGCCAGCGCGCCCATCAGCAGCAGCCCCGTGACGTACCATCCCACCAGGTTCAGCAGCGGCATCCCGTAGTACGGCCCCGTCTCGCCCCACTCCCAGTACTTGGTGGCGTAGCTCATGGCGGGGTCCAGCGCCAGGTCCCAGCTTACCAGGACCAGCGAGGCCAGCAGCACGCGCTTGCCCGTCTGCCCCGCCTCCGGCAGTGCCCGCAGTGCCATGGCGTAGGAGGGCAGCGCCATGAAGAACCAGCTCAGGGGGATCACCAGCGGCACCAGGTTGAACCACTTGATCCCCAGCAGCGGCGTGTAGCTGTACTCGCCGAAGGGAATGCCCATGCTCGTCCCCAGCAGCTCGCTCGCCAGGCTGATGGCGTACAGCGTGGCGAACGCCGCCAGCCAGCGCCGCCCCGCGTAGAGGGAGAGAAAGAGGACGAGCACCGCCCCCGCGATGAGCACGTGCCCCACGGCAAAGAGCCGGAAGGCGATCCCGTAGATCCCCGCCACCTGCGGCGGCACGCGCGAAAGCAGCGCGGGATGCAGGCCGAAGGACGCGTAGCCAAGCAGGGTAAAGACGGTGAATGCGCAGAGCGCCCAGAGGCCCGCGCGCGACCAGCGCTCGCGTGGCGTGAGGGTGGATCGCGGCATGCGTGGCATCAGCTCCATCGGCGGGGAAACAGGGTCGTGCTGGCCGTAGCGGCGGAGTAAAAATCCGTCGCAAGTACGATACCGCCGTGTTTAACGCTTGCACAAGGTTTGCAGCACCGGTACACTGGCACCCCTACACGACGCGGGCCGCGTTTGGCCCAGCGCATATCTGCTGAACAACGGAGAGGCGTGTGAAGGCTCAGCGCGCGGTGGTGATCGGGAGCGGCTTCGGCGGGCTGGCGGCCGCCGTACGCCTGCGCATGATGGGATACGAGGTAACGGTGCTGGAGGCGCTGGACCAGCCCGGCGGCCGGGCGCGGGTATTCCGCCGCGACGGGTACACCTTCGACGCGGGGCCCACGGTCATCACCGCGCCCTACCTGCTGGAGGAGCTGTTCGGCCTCGCGGGGCGGCGGATGGAGGACTACGTCCAGCTGGTGCCCGTGGACCCGTTCTACCGCATCCTCTTTCACGATGGCAGCACCTTCGACTACGTGCAGGACGAGGAGCGGCTGCTTTCGCAGATCGCCGCCTTCAACCCGCGCGACGTGGAGGGATACCGCAGGCTGGCCGCGCACGCCGAGCGCATCTTCGACGTGGGCTACACCCAGCTGGCCGACCAGCCGTTCGACCGCGCCCGCGACATGATGCGCGTGATCCCGCAGATGATCGCGCTGGAAAGCCACCGCACCGTCTACGGCTTGGTGGCGCGCTACATCAAGGACGACCGGCTGCGGCAGGCCTTCACCTTCGAGCCGCTGCTGGTGGGCGGCAACCCGTTCACGACGACGTCCATCTACCTGCTCATCCACTGGCTGGAGCGCAAGTGGGGCGTGCACTTTGCCCTGGGCGGCACGGGGCAGATCGTCCGCGGGCTGGTGACGCTGCTGGAGGAGCTGGGCGCGGAGGTGCGGATGGACGCCGCGGTGGAGGAGATCGAGGTCAGCAATGGCCGCGCCTCCGCCGTGCGCTTGGCCGGCGGCGAGCGCATCGCGGCGGACGTGGTCGTGAGCAACGCGGACCCGTCGTACGTCTATACCAAGATGATCGCGCCGGAGCACCGGCGGCGGAACACGGACCGCGCCGTGGGGCGAAAGCGGCAGTCGATGAGCCTGTTCGTGGCCTACTTCGGCAGCACGAAGACGTTTCCGGAGGTGGCGCATCACACCATCGTGCTCGGAGAGCGCTACAAGGGGCTGCTGGACGACATCTTTACGCGCAAGCGGCTGGCGCCGGATGCATCGCTCTACCTGCACGTCCCCACGCGCACGGATCCGTCGCTGGCGCCACCCGGGCATGACTCCATGTACGTGCTCTCCCCCGTGCCCAACAACCGCGCCGGGGTGGACTGGGCACGCGAGTCGGAGCCGTACTTCCAGCGCATCCTGG
>DATING010000932.1:0-3272 GCA_035474555.1 Longimicrobium sp.
AATCTCGATAGCGGCACCCCGTCCACGATGTAGAGCGGCTCAGGTCCCCCACGCGGCACCCCGATGGATTCAGCCCAGGAGACGGGGCCGAGAGCAACGGGATCGGATGCCGGCGCCACCACCGGCGCGGCACTCTCCGGCTGGGGTGCGAGCTCCGGCGCCAGCACCCCGTCGTGTGCGCAGGCGGCGGACCCGAGGAGGCAGAAGCCGATCATCGAACGAATGATTTTGCGCATCGTCTACCCACCGGCGTAGGATGTGGCGGCGAAGGTCCCTTCGTAAGAACGCCGTATCGCATCCATCCCGCAGATCTCCGCACCCATTCCGACGTCGGAGCCCCGCCCATGCTCTTCATGGTCATCGAGCGATTCCGCAACCAGGATGCGCTGTCCGTCTACCGCCGCGTGCGCGACCGCGGGCGGCTGATCCCTGACGGCGTGGAGTTCGTGGACAGCTGGGTGTCGGCGGACCTGGGCCGGTGCTTTCAGCTGATGCGGTGCGAGGACGTTGCCCTGCTGCAGCGCTGGATCGCGGGATGGACGGACCTGGTGGAGTTCGAGGTCGTCGCCGTCACGCCGGGCAAGGAGACCAGCGCCTCGCTGCAGGTGCTGCTTTGATTCGTAAGAATCCGCCGCACCAGATCTGATTCGCAGAATCGACCCGTACGAATCGGCTTGACGTTTCAGGCGGTGGACCGCATCCTGTAAATGGCGGTTCACTTATCCACCTGAATCCAGGAGGCCGGATGTCCCCGCGCCCGCGCACGACTTCGGATGAGACGATCCTGGATGCGGTGTCGCGCGTGCTGTCGCGCATTGGGCCGGGGACGCTCACGCTGGCGGACGTGGCGGAAGAGGCGGGGCACTCACCGGCGGGGCTGGTGCAGCGGTTCGGCAGCAAGCGGGGGCTCATGCTGGCGCTCGCCCGGCAGCGCGCGACCGAGGTGCACGCGGAGTTCGCGGATGGCCGCGCACGGCATCCATCGCCCACGGACGCGCTGATGGAGACGCTGGCGGGGATGACGCACCACGCGGACACGCCCGACGCGCTGTCGCATCACCTGGCGTTCGCGCTGATGGACCTGCACGACCCCGAGTTCCACCGCGCCGCGTTCGACCACGCGCGGGCCATGCTCGACGAGATCGGCGCGGGGCTGTACGCCATGGTGGCCGCGGGCGAGCTGATGGAGTGCGACACCGCGAGCGTCGCGCGCACGGTGCAGACGGCGTACAACGGCGCGCTCGTCACCTGGGCCGTCTACCGCCAGGGCACCCTGGCCGAGTGGCTGCGCGGCGAGATCGAGGCCGTGCTGGAGCCGTGGCTTCCGCCCCTGGCCGAGGGTGAGGGCGTGGGCTGATTCGGCGGGAATAGCCGGCGACGGCAACTGCGGGGGACAGGTTACAGGTTACAGGGGACGGCCAGCAACTGCGGTGGCCGGGTGGGTGCCGGGCCATGTGCTTCCCGGCACAGCTCGCGACCCGGCGACTGAAGTCGCGGCACCGAAAACGTGATGTCGGCCTTCGCCGACGGCCCGTGCACGAGCGGGGGCCGGTGCACCGGGGCGGAGTTCCGGGGGGGGGGTCCGCGCGGAGGGCGAGGGGGTGCCGGGCGGCAGCCCCCAGGCCCAGGCGATTGAAATCGCGGCTGTGACTTCGCGATGTCGGCCTTCGCCGACAGCTCGTGCCGCACTCTGGGTGAGTGCACCGGGGCGGCTATCGAGCAGAAACCCCGCGGCCCGGAGCCGTTGAAGCCCTGTTCGTGTCGCGCCTCGGCGCGAGGCAGGGCTTACCGCTGTCCCAGCGGCGGCTTTAGCCGCTCAGGACGGACCTCAGCCACACCGGCTCGATCTCGCCGCTCCGGTCTCGATCTCCTCTCCCTCGCTCTCGCGGCCGCTCCATCTCGACCCCTGGGGATGCGCCCAATCCCCTGCCCGCATCGATTTGCATCCATCCTCCCCATCTCCCCGAAAATTCCCTTGCACACGGCCCTTGCACCTCACGTAGCGTGAGGGTTTACCCTTGTGCCGTGGCCACAACGGCAGGCGAACCACGGAGGCTTGGATGCGGACCTGGAAGGTGGGAGAGCTGGCGAAGCTCACGGACATGACCGTCCGCACGCTTCACCACTACGACGAGATCGGACTGCTCACGCCGTCGCAGCGCACGGCGGCGGGGCACCGGCTCTACACGGAGAGCGACGTCGCGCGGCTTCAGCAGGTGGCCTCGCTGCGCAGCCTGGGCTTTCCCCTGGACGAGATCCGCGACGTGCTGAACCAGGAACGCCTGTCTCCCCTGGAGATCGTGCGGATGCACGCCGACCGCATGCGGCAGCAGGTACGGTCGCAGCAGCGGCTGGTGGAGCGGCTGGACGCACTCGCCGCGGGGCTGGGCGAGGCACGGCACGTATCCGCCGAGCAGCTCATCGCAACCATCGAGGAGATCAACATGTTCGACAAATACTACACGCCCGAGCAGATGGACTACCTGGCCCAGCGCCGCGAGCAGGTGGGCGAGGCACGCATCAAGGAGGTGGAGGCCGAGTGGCCCCGCCTGATGGCCGAGGTGCAGGGGGAGATGGACCGCGGCACCGACCCCTGCGACCCGCGGGTGCAGGCGCTGGCCGGCCGCTGGAAGGGCCTGGTGGAGGAGTTCACGGGCGGCAACGCGGGAATCCGCGAAAGCCTGGGCAACCTCAACAAGAACGAGGAGAACGTCCACGGGATGGACATGTCCGCCATGCGCCCCATGATGGAGTACGTGGGCCGCGCCTGGGCCTGCGCCGGTCAGGGTGCGTGATCCCTGCCGCGGTACGAGAGCCGCCCGCGCGACGACGGTCGCGCGGGCGGCTTTTCTTTTTGGCCGCGGACGCACATTCTCCCATCCATTCAACGCTGGAATCCCGCCCGCACCCGAAGATACAAATGGACCTGCGCACGCTGCTGGATCGCCCCGATCCCGTCGTCTTCATGGATACAGCCGAGGCGCACCGGCAGGTCTACGCGCTCCAATGCGATCCCGGCGGACTTGCCGTGCGGGTGATTCGTGGATCGAGGTGCGGCACCGCCTCCATGCTCCACGACGAGATCGCCGCCGCGCTGCAGTTTCCCAATTACTACGGGGAGAACTGGGACGCGCTGGACGAATGCATTACGGACCTGGAATGGATGCCGGCGGAGGGCTACCTGCTGCACCTCACGGACGTGGAGCGGGTTCTGCCGGACGATGCGCGCGGCTTCGGCATCCTGCTGAGGATCCTGCGTGACGCCGCCGCCG
>DATING010000933.1:0-4289 GCA_035474555.1 Longimicrobium sp.
CGAACGCCGCGTTGCAGGACGCGGCCGCGCAGGTCAGCGCCTGCATGGCGAAGAGCACGGACGGCAAGTAGGCGCCCGCAGTGCGGGAGACCTCCCGACCCCCCGCACGCGCCGCACCCTGTGGGGCAGGGAAGGCCGCCGCCGGCCCCGCTCAGAGGCCCTCGAGCGCCGGGCCGAGCAGGCGCTCGACGACGACGCAATCCCGCCAGGCGCCGTCCAGGCGCCCGTGGCGCCGGTAGACGCCCACCTCGCGGAAGCCATGACGCGCGCAGAGGCCCAGCGACGCGGTGTTCTCGGGAAAGATGCGCGACAGCACCTTCCACACGCCCGCCGCCTCGCATGCGGGGAGGAACACCGCCATCAGCGCGTCGCCCACGCCCCGGCCCCGCGCGGCGGAGGCCACGTAGACCGAGAACTCCGCGATGCCGGCGTAGGCGTCGCGCGGGCGGTAGGTAGATGCAGCCACCCATCCCACGACCGCGCCGCCGTCCTCCGCCACGAGCACGGGGTGGCGCGGGTCCCCGAACCAGCCGGCAATGTCGGCGGCGGTGCGCTCGCGCGTCTCGAAGGTGGCGCCGCGGCCGCGGATGCCCTCGTTGTAGATGGATGCGATGGCGTCCGCGTCGGCCGGGGTGGCGGGGCGGATGGTCGGGGCGGATCTCATGCGGCGGATGCGATGGGATGCGGATGATGAGGACGGCCGGCGCCCAGCACGGCCGCGGCGGATGCAAAGGAGAGCGCGGCGAGCACGGCCAGCACGAGCGGATAGCCGCCGCCCGCCAGGTAGAGCAGGCTGGCGCCGATGGGCGCGGCGGCACGGGCCAGGGCCAGCAGCAGGGCCAGCGTGCCGTTCACCGCGCCAAAGCTCGCGCGGCCGTACAGCTCCGCCACCAGCGCCGCCCGCGCCGGCGTGATGGCCCCGAACCCCGCGCCGAAGAGCACGACGAACGCCCACACCCCCGCCGTGCCCTCGCCCAGCATCAACGCGGCGATCCCCAGCCCCTGCAGCGCGAAGATCGCCGCCGTCACGGCCGCGCGGGGCCAGCGTCCGCCCAGCGGGGTGAAGACGAGGCGGCCGGGGAGCGCCATCAATCCCACCATCCCCAGCGCCGCGCCCGCGAACGCCGGCGTGTGGCCGCGCTCCAGCAGCAGCGGGATCAGGTGCACCGCCACGGCCGTCCCCGCCAGCGCGGAGAGC
This sequence comes from Longimicrobium sp., assembly GCA_035474555.1. Taxonomy (GTDB): domain Bacteria; phylum Gemmatimonadota; class Gemmatimonadetes; order Longimicrobiales; family Longimicrobiaceae; genus Longimicrobium. The sequence goes on from DATING010000933.1 coordinate 1,199, forward strand.
GAGAACGCCGCTGCCAGCCACGCGAACGAGCGGCTGCGCACCGCCGCCCGCGCGGAGACGGCCCGCTCGCCTGCGCCATCGAGCGAATCGAAGGGGGCGGAGGCGGCGCCGTCCGGGTGCAGGCCCAGGTCCTCCGGCCGGCGGCGCAGCAGCAGCGCGTGCGGCGGGATGGTCGTCACGGCCAGGATGGCGGCCAGCCAAACGAGCGCCTGCCGCCACCCGTGCGCCTCCACCAGCCCCATCGCCAGCGGCACGAAGATCACGCTGGCGAACCCGGCGATGAACGTCAACACCGTCAGCGCGCGGCCCCGCAGCCGGTGGAACCAGCTGGCCACCACGGCGAACGCGGGCTCGTACAGCACCGCCGCCATCGCCAGTCCCAGTCCAGCGGAGAGCAGGTAGAATCCCTCCATCGTCCGCACCCGCGACCAGGCGAGCAGCAGCAGCGCGGCCAGGATGGAGCCGGCGGTCATCAGCCCCCGCGGGCCGTGCCGGTCCACCCAGCGCCCCGCCGGCACCGCGGCCGCGGCGGAGACGAGCGTCGCCAGCGAGAACGCGCCCGTGACGGCCGCCATGGACCATCCCAGCTCCGCGCCCATGGGGGCGATGAAGACGGGAAACGCGTACTGCAGGATGCCGTACGACACCGTCTCCGTCACCCCCAGCGCCACGACGAGCGTCCATCCGTAGAACCACCGTCCCGCGGGCGCCGCCGATCCATCAGACACGGCGGATGCGACGGATGTGGCGGATGTGGATGCGTCCGCGGCGGCGCCCGGCATCAGCAGCAGCCGCCCCCGCCGGACGCGGCCACGCCCGCCAGGATGGGCAGCGCTTTCGGCGAGGCGCACGCGCTGCCGATGCCGCACGACCCGCCGATCGGCACCGGCTGGGCCGCATCCTCCGGCGTCGCGCAGCACGCGGAGCCGCCGAGGTCCGTGGAGCACACGCCCGTTTCCGGCAGCACCAGCTCGACCGCGCGTGCCGCCTCCAGGTCGCCCGCGAGCGCGGCGGCGATGGAGCGCACCTGCTCGAAGCCCGTGAGCATCAGGAAGGTGGGCGCGCGGCCGTAGCTCTTCATCCCCGTGATCCAGAAGTCCTTCTCCGGGTGGGCAAGCTCTGCAAAGCCATGCGGATACACCGTGCCGCAGCTGTGCACGTTGGGGTCGATGAGGGGTGCCAGGCGCACGGGGCTCTCCAGCGCGGAATCCACCTCCAGCCGCACCTCGCGCAGCATGTCCAGGTCCGGGCGGAATCCCGTCGCCACCACGAGCTCGTCCACCGGGCCGATGACGCCGTCCGCGCTCTCCGCCAGGACGCCGCGCTCTGTCCGCACCAGCCGCTCCGCGCGGAAGCCCGTCACCAGCCGCACGGCGCCGCCATCCACCAGCGCCCGCATCCGCGCGCCCAGGCTGCCGCGCGCCGGCAGCGCGTCCCGCTCGCCCCCGCCGAACATCAGGCCGGGATCGCGCCGGCGCACGGCCCACACGATCTCCGTTCCCGGCGCGTCCTCCGCCAGCGCCGCCAGCTCCAGCAGCGCGTTGAACGCCGAGTGTCCGCTGCCGACGACCAGCGTCCGCCGGCTGGCGTAGCGCGCGCGGTCGCGGCCCAGCACGTCGGGGATGCCGTAGTGGATGCGATCGGCCGCATCCCCCTCGCCCTCCGCCACCACCCCGCCCGCGCCGATGGGATTGGGCGTGGTGTACGTCCCCGACGCATCGATGACGGCCCGCGCCAGCAGCCGCTCGCGCGTGCCGTCCGCGCGCTGGATCACCAGCTCGAACGGCGCCGCGTCGCGCCCGGCCGTCTTCGTCTTGTCGAAGCCGCGCCGGGTGACGGAGACCACGCGGTGGCCCAGGCGGATGTGCGGCGCGATCTGAGACAGCGCGGCCAGCGGCTCCAGAAGCCCGGTGACCAGCTCGCCGCCCGTGGGGAGGCCGTCCGGATCGGGGAGGGTCCAGCCGGTCGCCTCCAGCATCCCCTGGGAGACGGGCTCCGTGAGGTACTTCCAGGGCGAGAACAGCCGCACGTGCGCCCAGCGGCGGATGCTGTCGCCGACCGCATCTCCCGCCTCCAGCACGACCGGCCGCTCGCCGCGCGACACCAGCTGCGCCGCCGCCACGAGCCCGATGGGCCCCGCCCCGATCACCGCCACCGGCAGCGACTCCTGCCCTCCCTCAATCCCGCTCATCGCATCCTCCCATCCCAGGTAGTTGTCACTTGCAACGATCACTCCACAAAGCAGGCCCTCGCTTGAGGGCCGTCCCTGCTCCATCCCCTTCCCCGCCATCCGCCCTGACCTCGCCGACGTCCACCGCGACCGACGCTGTCATTCCGAGGGAGGCGCCGCCGAAACCTCGTCCGTGCACACTGCCAGGCGCCGAACGAGGAATCTACTCCGCCAATCGGATGGCCAGCCTTCCGCCTCGATCCCGGCCCTTTGTATCACCCCACCCGTCCGCGAATGATGCCGATCCGTCCATCATCCCGGGATCGTGCAGCAGGTGCCGCCGGAGCTGTCCACGCGGGCCGCGGCGGCGCGCGCGAGCTGGCCGATCAGCTTCGTCATCGACTGCCGCACCTCGCTGGGGAACTCCGCCAGCAGCGCGCGCTCACCGGCCAGGATGTCCGCGTCGATGCGCGCGTACAGGTCGGCGCCCGCGTCCGTGGCGACCAGGTGCAGCGCGCGGCGGTCCTCCGGGCTGGCCTGGCGCTGCACGTAGCCCTTCTTCTCCAGCGCGTCGACCACGCGGCTGGCCGTGCTCTTGTCCAGGTACAGCCGCGCGGCGAGCGCGTTGAGCGTGAGGGGCTGCTCCTGCACCACCGCCTCCAGCGCGTAGCACTGCGTCACGGAGATGTCGTAGCAGCAGATGCGGTCGCGGTCGCGGAACTGGTAGACGCGCACCAGCTCCGTGAGCGCGCGGTGCAGCCCCACGGTATCCTCCTCCAGCGCCGCGTCCTGCCCCGCGATGGGGAGCGGTGCGCGCGTGCGTGCCAGCGTCTGCGTCGCCATCTGCCTTCGATCCCGCCTTTCGATTGTCACTTGCAACGATCTGGATGCGAGTATAGTTGCAAGTAGCAACGGATGTCA
>DATING010000934.1:0-7142 GCA_035474555.1 Longimicrobium sp.
CTCCTCCGCCGTCTCCTCCACGGCCGCCGCCACGGGCAGCCGCACGTGGACCGCAAAGCCCTCACCCGGCGCCGTCCGCACTTCCATCTCCCCCGCGCCGCCGTACCGCGTCTCCAGCCGCTGCCGCACCACGCGCAGACCCACCCCCGCCGCGCCCGCCATCGACGCCGGATCCGCACCCGGCCCGTCGTCCTCCACCCGCAGCTCCAGTGCGCCGTCCACCCGCTCGATCCCGATGGTCACCCGGGCCCCGCGCGCGTGCGGCGCGACGGCGTGGCGGATGGCGTTCTCCACCAGCGGCTGCAAGGTGAACGCGGGGACGGGGCAGTCCATCGCTGCGGGATCCACGTCTTCCACCACGCGCAGACGGTCACCCAGCCGGATGCGCTCCAGGGCCAGGTAGTCGCGGACGAACGCCCACTCCTGCGCCAGCGGGACGTCGTCGGTCTCCGTACGCTTGGCGTCCAGCGTGTAGCGCAGCAGCCCCGCGAACCGCTCCAGCGCCGCCTCCGCCTGTTCCGGCTCGTGCCGCACGAGCGCCATCAGCGAATGCAGGGTATTGAAGAGGAAGTGGGGTTTGAGCTGCGCACGGAGGGCCTGCAACTCCGCCCGCGCGCGCAACGCCTCGGCCCGCGCGGCGCGTGCCTCCTGCTCGCGCGCCTGCCCGGCCGCCTGCACGGCGTAGGCGATGCCCGCGATGGCCGCGTACACCATCACCCCCGAGAACATCTGCCAGGGAAGCGCGTAGCCGGTCAGGTACGTGGGCGACCACGCTCCGCTCCCCAGGCTGACCCGCAGGGTGAACACCACCGCGATGGCCACCCACCACGCCGCCGCGTATGCCAGCGCCAGGGCCGTCTGCGCGAGAAAGAAGGTCGTCGGACGCATGGCCGGCCAGCGCATGCGCTCCGTGGCCGCCAGCGCACCCACGCCCAGCACCGCCGCCGTGCCCACGTTGGACAGCATGTCCGCCACCGCATGCGGCACGGTGCCGCGGCCGTCGGACACGAAGATCAGGAAGTACAGCACCGCGTACGGCAGCCAGGCGGACGCGTACACGAGCCAGAAACGCGGAGAGCGGCGCATGCGCAGCGGGAGGCGAAAGGTAGGACGGGCCGGGAGGATGGCCTGAACGCAACGTACCGGAGCAGGCCCCAAGTACGCGAGAGCGGAGCCGAAAATCGCAAGGAGCCGCACAACGCCTGGAAGAGGTACTGTTCCGCCGGTGGCGGAGACGGAGCGCACCTGTTCAGGCCCTTGTGGGAACAGGCAAGTTTACATACCGTACATGGCGAGCGGAGTACAGAACGCCGCTCGCACAGGGTCCATCCAGCCACGCCTCACCGGGAGGTGCCCATGTCCAGCTACTATGACCGCCGCCGTCCGTTCCGCGCAGCATCCGACGGGGAGCTGCCCCCCGACGCGCCGGAGCCGGTGTACTTCCGGCCCAACCCGCACGCCGGAAGCCACATCCTGCGCGAGCGAGCCCTCTTCGCCGACCACTTGCCCTTTGGCGGCAGCGTAGACTACGACCAGATCGCGGCCCGGCACCACCTGGAGCAGGTGGGCGTCATCCTCCGCCGCCTGGAGCTCGACCAGGCCGAGATCGACCAGCTGCGCACGGAAACCCGCACCATGCTGGCGGGGCTCGCGGCGTAGCATGTTCAAGGAAATCGTCCAGACCACCGCCAACGTGCTGCGGCTTGCGCAGGACGTACAGCAGAACCGCGAAGAGATCAAGGAGCTCCGGACCGAGTTCCGCGACGTCGTCACCGCCGTCGAGGGGCTCAAGGTGCGGATGGAGCAGGTGGGTGAGCGCGAGGAGCGTGCGCGCCAGATGATCGTCCTGCAGCTGGAGAACATGCTCCTGCGCCGCGAAGTGATGGCGCTCCCGGAAACGGCGGGGGCGGGCGAGGGGTGACCCGCCCGCCGCTGGGCGTCAGATGCTGCCCATCTGCACCGGCTTGCGGCCTTCCGTGACCTCCGCGCGCAGCTGCCCGCACGCCGCGGCGATGTCGCGGCCGCGCGACTCGCGCACGGCGGCCGAGACGCCCTGGCGCCCGAGCCGCTCCACGAAGTAGTCCAGCCGCGCGCGCTTGCTGGGCTTCCAGTCCGTCCCCGGGATGGGGTTGAAGGGGATCAGGTTCACGAAGGCCGTGAACTCCTTCACCACGCGCGCCAGCTCGTCGGCCAGCTGCGGCTCGTCCGTCACGCCGTCGATCATCACGTACTCGAACGTGATGCGCTTGCCCCCCGCCTCGTCGAAGCGGCGCAGCGACTCCAGCAGCTCCGGGAGCGGGTACTTCTTTTCCAGCGGGATGAGGCGCTGGCGCAGCTCGTGGTTGGGCGCGTGCAGCGACACGGCCAGCCGGTACTGCTCCGGCAGCTCCGCCAGCCGCACGATGCCCGGCACCACGCCCACGGTGGAGATGGTGATGCGCCGCGCCCCGAACTTGTAGCCGCGGTTCAGGATGCTCAGGGTGGGGAAGAGCGCCTTGGGGTTCATCAGCGGCTCGCCCATCCCCATGAACACGATGTTGGTGATGTCGTCGTAGCCGTTTTCCTGCGCCCAGCGGCGCGCGCCGCGGAACTGCGCGACGATCTCCCCCGCCGTCAGCTGCCGCCGGTAGCCGGCCCAGCCCGTGGCGCAAAAGGTGCACGCCATGGCGCACCCCGCCTGCGACGAGATGCACAGCGTCAGCCGCGTGGGCGTGGGGATGAGCACGGACTCGATGAGGTCGCCGTCGGCCAGGCGCCACAGGTGCTTGGCGGTGCCGTCGGTGGAGCGCGACACCTTGGCGGGCTCCAGCGCGGTAAAGCTGAACGCCGCTTCCAGCGCGGCGCGCTCCGCCTGCGGCAGGTCCGTCATCTCGGCGAACGAGAAGGCGCCCCGCTCGTAGATCCAGCGCACCACCTGGCCCACGCGGTAGGCGGGCTGCCCGCGCGCGGCAAAGTGCGCGCGGATGGCGGCGTCGGCGTCTTCGGGAAGGAGGCCCACCAGGTCGGGGCGGGTGACCTCGGTCGTCTGCTGCGGCGTGGCGATCATGGCGGTGCGCTGGGGTCCTTCGAACGGGCTCAATCCGGTTGATTCACCGCACGGGCCCGCGGGTTCCCCGCACGCTTGCAGGGCCCCCCCACGTGCTTGCAGGGCCTACACGGTGGGCGTATGTTTGCAAGCTCCGCACCCCGGCCACGCCACGGCGTGGCCTGACCCGTTTTTCGGCCGTGAGGTTGCCGTTGCTGCTCAGCGAGCTGCTGACCCCCGATCGCGTGCGCGTGCCCCTGCGCGGCACCTCCAAGGGCGCCCTGCTGGAGGAGCTGGTGGGGGTGCTGCGTGAGAGCGGCGCCGTGGCGGAGGGCGACGCCGTGCTGGAGGCGGTCCGCGCGCGCGAGCAGGTGCTGAGCACCGGCGTGGGGAGCGGCGTGGGCATTCCCCACGGCAAGAGCGACCGCGCGCCGGAGCTGGTGATGGCCGCCGGCGTGACGGCGGAGCCCGTGGACTTCGACGCGCTGGACGGCGCGCCCGTGCGGCTGCTCTTCCTGCTCGTGGGGCCGGAGTCCGCGGCGGGGCCGCACGTCAAGGCGCTGGGCCGCATCTCGCGGCTGGTGCGCAAGGACGAGTTCCGCGAGCGATTGATGGACGCGGCCTCGCCCGAGGAGTTCCTCGCCGTGCTGGCCGAGGCCGAAGAGGCGTGAGTCCCCGCCTGCGCGCCTGGCTGCCCGCGGCCGCCTGGGCGGTGACGATCTTCTGGCTGTCGTCGCGGTCCACGATCCCGGGGCCGAAGATCCCGCACCTGGACAAGGCGGCGCACTTTGGCGCCTACGCCGTGCTGGGAGCGCTGCTGGCGTTCGCGGCGGACCGGTCGCGGTGGCCCCTGGCGGTCGCCGTGGCGCTGGGCGTGCTGTACGGCGCCTCGGACGAGATTCACCAGATGTACGTGCCCGGCCGCTCGCCCGACGTGCTGGACTGGGCCGCCGACGCGGCCGGCGTGGCCGCGGGCTGCTTTCTCTACACCCGCTGGCGCTTGCGCCGCACAGCCGCGCATCCCGCGGCGGGCGGCGACGCGTCGTTTCTACGCGCATGACGGATCATCTGCAGACTGCTTACCGAACCCACGCCGCGGGCGCCCTGCGCGCGGCCGACGCCGGCAACCCCGTGGCCGTGGCCGGCTGGGTGCACCGCAACCGCGACCTGGGCGGCATCGTGTTCCTGGACCTGCGCGACCGCGAAGGCATCGTGCAGGTGTCGCTCGATCCCACCTGGACCCCGGCCGAGGTGCTGGCCGAGGCGCGCCGCCTGGGGCCGGAGGACGTCGTCCGGGTGGAGGGGACGGTCTTTCCCCGCATCCCCGGGCAGATCAACGAGCACCTGGACACGGGCGAGATCGAGGTGCGCGGCACGATGCTGCAGGTGCTGACGCGCGCGGAGCCGCTCCCCATCCAGGTGGACTACGCCGCGGACGAGGAGCTGCCGGGCGAGGAGCTGCGCCTGCGCTACCGCTACCTGGACCTGCGCCGGCCGGCGCTCCTGCGCAACTTCGTCGTGCGGCACCAGGCGGCGCTGGCGGCGCGGGCGTACCTTTCCCTGCAGGGGTTCCTGGAGGTGGAGACGCCGCTGCTGACCAAGCCCACGCCGGAGGGGGCGCGCGACTTCCTGGTCCCCAGCCGCGTGCACCCGGGCGAGTTCTACGCCCTGCCGCAGTCGCCGCAGATCTACAAGCAGCTGCTGATGGTGAGCGGCTTCGACCGCTACTTCCAGATCGCCAAGTGCCTGCGCGACGAGGACCTGCGGGCGGACCGCCAGCCGGAGTTCACGCAGATCGACGCGGAGATGGCCTTCGTCGACGAGGAGGACGTGTTCCGCCTGGGCGAGGGGCTGATGGCGTCCCTCTTCCGCGAGGTGGCGGGGATCGAGCTGGCGACGCCGTTCCCCCGGCTGACGTACGCCGAGGCCATGGCGCGCTACGGCACCGACAAGCCGGACCTGCGCATTCCGCTGGAGATCGCGGACCTGACGGAGGTGCTGGCGCGCGCGGACTTCCGCCTGTTCCAGGGGGTGCAGGGAACGCCGCAGCGCATCCGCGGCCTGCGAATTCCCGGCGGGGCGCGCTTGTCGCGGCGCGAGCTGGACGAGCTGCAGGAGGTCGCCAAGCGGGGCGGCGCCGCGGGCGCGCTGTGGGTGAAGCGCGGCGAGGATGGCGCCCTGGCGGGGCAGTTCGCCAAGGGGCTGGACGAGGCGCTGGCGAGCGAGTTCTACGCCGCGGCCGGGGTGGAGCCGGGCGACCTGTTCGTGGCCGTGGTGGGCCGCTTCCGCGGGTCGGAGGGCGAGGGTCCGGAGCTGGACGGGGCGCTGGACGAGCTGCGGCGCCACCTGGGACGCAAGCTGGACCTGGTCGACACGAACAAGCACGCGTGGCTCTGGGTGACGGAGTTCCCCGTCTTTGACTGGGACGCCGACCACGAGCGGCTGGTGTACGCGCACAACCCGTTCAGCATGCCGCTGGGCGACGCGGTGGAAGCCATCGTCGCGGCGACCAAGGACGGCCAGCCCTCCGCCGATGCCGCGCGGGCGCTGTACGGGATGGGGCTGCGCTCGCGGGCGTACGACGCGGTGTACAACGGGGCGGAGATGGCGAGCGGCTCCGTGCGCATCCACGTGCCGGCGTGGCAGCAGGCCGTGTTCACGGCGCTGGGGATCGGGGCGGAGGAGGCGCAGGCCAAGTTCGGGTTCCTGCTGGAGGCGTACCGTTTCGGCGCGCCGCCGCACGCCGGGTTCGCGTTCGGCTTCGACCGGCTGGTGATGATGCTGGCGGGGACGAGCAACATCCGCGACGTGGTGGCGTTCCCCAAGACGACGTCCGCGCGGGCGCTGTTCGAGGAGGCGCCCACGCACATTCCCGACGAGCAGCTGCGCGACGTGCACGTGCAGGTACGGGCCCCCGGCGCCTGACGCCGCACACGCGGGCACGCAAGGTGTAACAGGTCAGAGGGGCGGGGGAGACCTCGCCCCTCTGGCGTTGGGGGGACGGACGTCCCCGGCGCGCGAGCGCCGTCGCGTGAGGGATGCGCGCCCGCAGGGCCGAGAGCCCGGAGCAAGGGAGCACAGCCGTATCGTGCTCCCTTGCGGAGGGGGCTCGGCGTCGTTGGGCACAGTTGTACCGTGCCCTACGGCGCGCGCAGCCCGACCCGGAGCGCAGCGGAGGGGCACGCCCCCGACCCGCCGTCGCAGTTGCCGTAGTCGTCGAAGCCGAACCGAAAAGATTCCGCGAACGATCAGGAATAGATGCCCGATACGAACAACACCAACGCCGTCCAGCACCGCATTCCCGCCGACGGCGCGGACCCGCTGAGCCTGAGCGGGGTGAACGACGCCAACCTGCTGGAGCTGGGCAAGCGCACCGGCCTGCGGGTGGTGCTGCGCGACGACCACCTGCTCCTGTCCGGCGACCTGAAGGACGTGGAGCGCGCCGTCCCCGTGGCGCAGCATATGGTGGAGATGGCCCGCAACGGCGTGCCCTTCGGCACGGACGACGTGGCGCGCTTCTACGACGCGGCGGGCTCGGAGAACGGCGTGCGCCGGGTGGCGGACGCCGCGCCCGTCGTGGTCCCGGGGCCCCGGAAGACGGTGCGGCCCAAGTCCGAGGGGCAGGCGCAGTACCTGGCCGCCATCGAGGAGAACGACGTGGTGGTAGGCATTGGCCCCGCGGGCACGGGCAAGACGTACCTGGCCGTGGCCATGGCCGTGGACGCGCTCTTCCGCAAGCGGGTCAAGCGCATCATCCTGGCCCGTCCCGCCGTGGAAGCGGGTGAGAACCTGGGATTCCTGCCGGGCGACCTGCAGGAGAAGATCGACCCGTACCTGCGCCCGCTGTACGACGCGCTGGAGGACATGATCCCGCCGGACCGGCTGCGCAGGGCGATGGAGAGCCGGTCGATCGAGATCGCGCCGCTGGCGTACATGCGCGGGCGCACGCTGGCGGACGCGTTCGTGATCCTGGACGAGGCGCAGAACGCCACCCGCGCACAGATGAAGATGTTCCTGACGCGCATGGGGCTGAACAGCAAGGCGGTGATCACGGGCGACAAGACCCAGATCGACCTGCCGCGCCGTGAGGATTCCGGTCTCGTCGAGGTCGAGCAGG
>DATING010000935.1:0-7171 GCA_035474555.1 Longimicrobium sp.
CTCCAGCGATGACAGCGCCTGCTCCACGGGGCCCGGCGCGGGGTCGTCGCCGGCGCGGGCCAGCAGCAGCACGCGGTCCGCCTGGCGCATGCAGCGGCGCGTCCACGCCGTGGGCCCGTCGTCCGCCTGGTACACGACAAAGCGGTGGTCCGTCTCGCGCGCCTCCAGCCACGCCAGCAGCCGTTCCGTCTCGGAGCGGACGTCCCACGCCTGCGCGATGCCCTGCTCCGCCATCCGCTCGTCCACCCCGCGCGACGTCAGGTGCAGGGCGCGCCCGTGCGTCCCCAGCGCCTCCGACAATCGCGCGCAGAACGCGTCCAGGGGCGCGCCGGGGCTGATGGGAACCACGGCGACGTTGGTCACCCGCCCCGCGGCCGGCGTCTTTCCGCCCGACACGCGGTCGATGACCAGCCGCGTGACCTGGCGGATGATCTGCGGCCGGCGGGCCACCAGCCGGTCGAACTCGTCGCGCGTGAATCCCACGAGCACGGCGTCGCGCACGGCCTCCACCCGCTCGCCCCGCGGCTCGCAGTCGAAGAAGGCCAGCTCCCCCGCGATCTCGCCCCGCCCCGCCTCGCCCAGCACCTTCGCCGTGCCGTCCTTCTCGATGCGCACCGTCCGCAGCCGGCCGCTGATGACGAGGTAGAGCGCGTCGCCGGTCGTCTGCTGCTCCCACAGCAGCTCGCCGCGGCGCAGGTGGCGCCACTCCGCCATGGCCTCCAGCTCGTCCAGCAGCGCCGCGTCCATGGCGCCGAAGACGGCGTGCAGGCGGCAGAAGAGCTGGCGCCGGTGCATGCGCCCCAGCGCGTCCGCCACGGCCGGCGCACGGTCCACGAGCGCGTCGCGGACGCCGTCGTCCACGCGCATCAGGGTGGCGGCGGACGCGGCGCGGACCACGAGCGCGCCGTCCTTGCCGGCCAGGGCCTGCATCTCGTCCAGCGCCTCGCCGGGGACCAGCGTGCGCACCCGCGTCTCGCCCGCCGTGCCCCGCTCCGCTACCTCCAGCGTGCCGGACGCGACCACGTACAGCGCCGCCGCCGCGTCGTCGGACGAGAAGAGCACGTCGCCGGCGGCGAGGTGAAGGGGATGCATGGCGGCCGCGAGCGCCTGCGCGTCCTCCGCCGGCAGGCCGGCGAAGAGCGGCGAAGCCAGGAGGACGCCTTGTGCGGCGAGGTCGAGCGCCTGCGACATGGGCCAGCGGGGAGGGCGAGGACGGGTCCGGCTGCGCGGGGCGCGCAGTGCAACGCACAAGAGTACCGACTGCTACCGCCGCCGTCCAGCGTTTCGGGTCCCCCACCTGCTTCCCCCACCCCCCGGCCCCCTCCCCCCTCGTTCCTCGTGGAGAGGGGGAGAACGGCGGATCGTGCCGGGTGGCGGAGCTCGCGCGGGCGCCCCCACCCGCTCGATTCCTCGCGACCTCCCCCAATCCTGGGGGAGGTGCTACTTCTTCGTGGGCGGCGAGTCCGGGCGCGTCGCGGAATCTCCACCGTACGCCGAGGGTCCCCTCCCGCGCTCCGCTGAGGGAGGGGGAGAACACCCGACGCGCCCGGGACTGTCATTCCCAGGGAGCGCACGCCGGCACTCGCCCGTGCCCCAAACCAGCGCGCGACCGAGGAATCTACCCAGCCCGGGCACGTGCGCCGCCTCGCGCCGGAACCCCGCCCGCTCATCGGCCGATCCCCGCCCAACCCACGGCACTGTCCCGTACCGGACCTGTCGGCGAAGGCCGACATCACGTTTTCGGTGCCGCGAATTCATTCGCCGGGGCTGGGGCCCAGCCACTTCGACGATGCTCCTACTGCACCTGATCGGCCGATCCCCGCCCAACCCACGGCACCCGCCCGTGCCGGACCTGTCGGCGAAGGCCGACATCGCGTTTTCATTGCCGCGAATTCATTCGCCGGGCAGGTGTGCGCACAATCTCAGCCCTCCCCTGCCGATCCCCTGCCCTGCCCCGATCCGCAGCATCTCCCGCTTTCGTGATCCGCCCTTCAGTCCTTGTCCGGCTCGATGATCTCCTCGACCACCTCTTTTTCGCCGCGCGTCTTCCACCACCACCAGCCCACGATGGCGAACAGCACCACCGCAGCCAGGCCCAGCCAGCGGCCTGACGCCTCCACCTGCGCGCGGATCTGCTCCCAGTTGCGGCCGGCGGTGGCGCCCAGGTACACGATCAGCCCGTACCACAGGCCGCTCGCCAGCGCGATGGGGAACGCCGTGCGGGGCAGCGACATCCCGCTCGTGCCGGCGAAGATCGGCACCACGGCGCGGAACCCGGGAAGGTAGCGGCTGAAGAAGATCACCTTGCCGCCGTGCTTGGCGTACAGCCTGGCGAGCTTGGCCATCTGCCCCGGCTGCAGGAGCATCTTGCCGATGCGGCCCTGGAAAAAGCGCGTGCCGTACTTGCGCCCCACCCAGTACGTGAGCAGCGCCGTGCCCACGTTGCTCAGCCACACCACCAGAAAGGTGAGGATGGGATCCGTCACGCCGCGGCCCGCCAGGAACCCGCCGGCCAGCGCGATCACGTCCGCCGGCACGGGAGGGATGATGTTCTCCAGCCCCGCCATCACGCCGATCACCACGTAGACCAGCGCCTCCGGCAGGCCCTGCATCCACGCGAGCATCCGGTCGATCAACCCACCCATCCCCGGCCCTTTCCCCAGTACGTAACCGCGTGCGGCCTAGAGGCTTGCGTCGCGCCGATGCCGCGCGTGCAGGGCGTCGATGTCCTCCAGGCTGTCGATCAAGGCCACCGCAAAGGCGGCAATTCCCTCGCCACGGCCAATCCACCCCATCCCCTCGTTGCTCTTGCCCTTGATGGAGATGTGGTCCGGCGCGATCCCCAGCACCAACGCCAGCCGCCCCTGCATGGCCTCCGCGTGCGGCCCGATCTTGGGCGATTCGCACACGACGGTCACGTCCACGTTGACCACCTGGTAGTTGCGCCCCTCCAGCAGCCGGACCACGCGGGCCAGCAGCTGCAGCGAGTCCGCGTCCTTCCACGCCGCGTCCGTGGGCGGAAAGTGGCGGCCGATGTCGCCCAGCCCCGCGGCGCCCAGCAGCGCGTCCGTCACGGCGTGCGCCACGGCGTCGGCGTCGCTGTGGCCGTCCAGCCCGCGGTCGTGGGGGATGTCCACGCCGCCCAGGATGAGCTTGCGCCCCGCGGCAAAGCGGTGGGAGTCGTAGCCGTGGCCGATCCGCATCAGGTGTCGTGATCCAGGTTCCAGAACGCGCGACCGCCGCGGGCCCGTGTGGCCGGCGGCGGCGGGTACGATACGGGGACGACCGGCGGTGCGGCAACCGTCCGTCCCCGCGGGCCTGCTCCGGCGTCAGCTCTCCGTGGCGCCGGCGGCGGCGCGGACCGGCTCCGCCTGCTGCACGAGCATGGACGTGCACTCCACGTGGACGATGGTCCCGGTGACGCTCACCTCCTGCCCCGTGCCCGCGAAGCGCCGCAGCACGCTGCCCGCGCGCCCGTTGGCGGCGCTCAGCCGCAGGCGCTGCTCGCCCTCGGGCGTCTGCGTCACCAGCTCGAACTCCGCGCCGTCCTGGCAAAAGCTGATCTCGTTCGCGAGTACCTCCACCGTCCCCTGCCGCGTGACGGTCGGCTCGCCCCCGCCCGGCGCCGGGCGATCGGCCTGCGCGTCGGCGGAATCGAGCTCGGTGGCCGTGGCGGGCGCGGCGTCGTACACGTCCATTCGCTCGCACTCCACGCGGCGGATGTAGCCGGAGACCGTCACCTCCTGCCGGCTCCCCGCGACGTCGCGCAGGTAGCGCTCAGCCTCGGGATTGGTGGCTTTCAGGCGCAGGCGGGCCTCGCCGTCGTCCGTCTGCGTCACCAGCTCGAACTGCGCGCCGTCCATGCAGATGCTGACCTCGCCGCTGATGTCCACCACCAGCCCCGTGCGCGAGGTGGGGACCTCGAAGGTGGGCTCTTCCTCGCCGCCGCCGTCCTTGTCCTTGCCCGCCGCCGCCTGCGTCACGGCGAAGATGCGCACGGTGATCGAGTTCACGATGCCATTCAGGCCCTCGATGCTGGCGATGCGCCACGGCACGCCCGGCCCCGCCTGGGCGACGGCGGCGTCGAGGGCCTCCTGCAGGTTGCCGGTGCTGGACGTCCCGGTGAACACGCCGCGCCCGCCCTGATCGTTGCTCATTGTGGAATTCCTGGGATGTGTTTCCATGAAAGACCCGCCCCGGCCACGTGCCGTGCGGAGAGTTGAGACTGCCGTGGCCGCGCTTCCATTCGGTCTCGCAGCACACATTGGCCCTTTGGCAACGGGTGGACCGGGGCGGATCCGGGTGGATTTGAAACGGGTAAATCGTTGCAGTCCAACCAGATGGATGCAAACACTTGCGGGTTTTGTCCAAACGCACGGGGTGGGGCGCGAGGGTCGCAGTGGGACACACGGGGGCGGACAAACCCGTGTCGGCGGTCGAAATCGCCGGGCCGTCTGCGGATTCGATCGGGCGAGGTGGATGGGCAAGACGGGGGAGGATTCCGCAGGCAAGTAGAATCCCGCCAAGCCAGCGGGAAGCAGGCACGCCAGGAGCGAATGAATTCGCGGCTACAACTCACACTGTCGGCCTCCGCCGACACCGACCGATGCGGGTCAGAGATCCAGGCGCATGTCGAATTGGGTGATGGGCGAGCGCTCCCATCCCGCACGGACGAAGAAGTCGGGCGCCAGCTCCTCCGGCGCGACGGCCACCACCTGCCAGGGCCTGCCGGGGAACGCGGCCGCCAGCGCGTGCAGCATCCGCGTGCCCCACCCCTGACGCCGGTACGCGCGCGGCACCACGATGGCGAACAGGGTCACCGTCTCGGCCTGTGGATTGACCATCGCGTACGCCCGGTCTTCCAGCGCGAAGGCGCGCGCCGGGAGCGTGGTGGCGGCCGCGGTCTCCGGCGCCAGCATCCACGGCAGGTCCGGCTCGCATTCCCGGTGCATGACGCGCGACACCTCCAGCGGATCGACCTCCCGCAGCGCGTCCGCCGCCCCCTCCGCCGATGCGGGCGGCGTCCACCGCCAGCCGACCAGCCGGCGGACGGGCCGGAAGCCGAGCGAGGCGTACAGGTTGACGGCGACCGTGTTCTGCTCGATGACCTCCAGCAGGAGCGCATGGTCGCCGCGGGCGCGGGCGTCGGCAATGGCCTCGCGCATCACGCGCTTACCCAGGCCCGTACCGCGCAGCTCCTTTGCCACGGCCATCCCGCCCACGCGGCTCGTCCGTCCCCGCCGGGTGATGAAGAGGATAGCGGCGTATCGCCCCTCGTGCATGTAGACGCGGCTGGCGAACGGGTCCAGGTGCTCGCTGCGAAATCGCCGCTCCCACGACTCCGCCGTCACGCGCACGGGGACGATGTAGCCCGCGAAGCAGTGCTCCATGGCCGCCGCGGACTGCGCGGAGGTGAGCTCCGCCACCGGGCGGGCGGTGATGCCGGCGTGGTCGAGGGGGTGCACGGATCGTTCGGAGATGGAGGATTGTGCCGCGGCCGAGGGTGGCCCTCACCCGGCCTCGCTTAGGCTCGTCCACCCTCTCCCACAAACTGCGTGGGAGAGGGTGTAGACTTCGACGAGCCCCGGCGCGCGGCGGCCGAGTGCCGTGTGGCGCGGCCATCCACGGCCGCGCGCGGCAAACTATCGCGCTCCCGGCCGGTCGGCGAGGACCGGCCGGGCCGACGACGTCGCTGTTCACGCGGTTGAAGCCCTGTTCGCGCCGCGCCTCGGCGCGAGACAGGGCTTACCGCTGTCCCAGCGGCGGCTTTAGCCGCTCAGGACGGGAGGCGGCTTTGCAACGCATCCTTACCCTTTGTTCGTGAAGCCCCACGCCGCCCGCGAATCCGCCTCGGCCTTCACCCGTGCGATGAACGCGGCCTGCGGCTCGGAGACGGCGTCCGTGCCCCCGCGGCGGCGGACGGAGACCGTGCCGGACTCCTCCTCCCGCGCGCCCAGGACGGCGATGTACGGCACCTTCATCGTCCCCGCCTGGCGCACGCGGGCGCCCAGCGTGCCGTCCGCGCGCAGCAGCTCGGAACGCAGCCCCGCCGCCCGCATGGCATCCGCCAGCGCGCGGGCGGCGGGCTCGTGCTCCTCGCGCACGGGGATCACGCTGGCCTGCACGGGCGCCAGCCACACGGGGAACGCGCCGCCGTAGTGCTCGATCAATCCGCCCACGAAGCGCTCCATGGATCCCAGCAGCGTGCGATGCAGCATCACGGGGCGGTGCGGGCGGTTGTCGGCGCCCGTGTACTCCATCCCGAACCGCTCCGGCAGGTTGAAGTCCAGCTGCACCGTGGGGCCCTGCCACTTTCGCCCGAGCGCATCCACCAGCTTGAAGTCCAGCTTGGGCCCGTAGAACGCGCCGCCGCCCTCGTCCACGGCGAACGCCATCCCCCGCGCCCGCAGCACGTCCGCCAGCAGCGCCTGCGCCTCGTCCCACTGCGCCGGCTCGCCGATGGCCTTGTCCGGGCGCGTGGCCAGCTCCACCGAGTACGCGTAGCCGAACACGGCCAGCGCCTCGTCCACCAGGTCCAGCAGGCGCCCGATCTCGTCCGGCAGCTGCTCGGGCGTGCAGAAGACGTGGGCATCGTCCTGCGTAAAGCCGCGCACGCGCAGCATGCCGTGCAGCACGCCGCTGCGCTCCGCCCGGTACACGGCGCCGAACTCCGCCCAGCGCAGCGGCAGCTCGCGGTACGAGCGCACGCGGTTCTGGTAGATGGCAATGTGCCCGGGGCAGTTCATGGGCTTGGGGCGGTAGCGCCGGCCGTCCATCTCCACCGCGCCCCACATTCCCTCCGCGTAGCTGTCCAGGTGCCCGGACTGCTCGAACATCGCCTCGCCTATCAGGTGCGGCGTGCTGACCATGTCGTAGCCGTGGCGCAGCACCAGCTCGCGCTCGAACCGCTCCACCTCGCCGCGGATGACCGTGCCGCGCGGGTGCCACAGGATGAGCCCGGGGCCGATGCGCGCATCCACGGAGAACAGGTCCAGCGCCTGCCCCAGCACGCGGTGGTCTCGGCGCTTCGCCTCCTCCAGTCGGGCGAGATGCGCCTCCAGCTCCTCGGCGGAGGACCACGCCGTGCCGTAGATGCGCTGCAGTGACTGCCGCCGCTCGTCCCCGCGCCAGTACGCGCCGGCCGCGCTCAGCAGGCGAAAGTGGCGGATGC
>DATING010000936.1:0-10188 GCA_035474555.1 Longimicrobium sp.
CCGCGGCGGAAGTAGAAGAAGCCGTTCTGGTACTGCTTCTCGGCCAGGCGCCCCCGCAGCTCCGTCACCCACCCCAGCGCCTGCTGCGCCTCGGGGGTGCCGGCGTAGATGGAGGCGTAGCTCTCGCAGTAGGTGATGGCGGCCGTGGTGTACTCGGGGTCCAGCTGCGGGCGCGGCGCCAGCGCGTGGTACGCCTCGCAGAGCCCGAAGCGGGCTTGGCGGGCCTCGGGGTCGCTGGGGAACTCGGTCGCCACGCGCAGGTAGTCGGCGGCCGCCGTCACGTAGTCGCGCGTGCCCATGTGCGAGCGCCCCAGGGCCATGAGCGCCCCTTTCAGGCGGGGGTCGGCCCCGGCGCCGGACACGAACTGCGACAGCAGGTCCACGGCGCGGCGCCAGCGGCCGGCCTGGAAGGCTTCCATTCCCTGCGTGTACGCCGATTCAGCGGTAATCGGCGGAGGGGTGCGGAAGATGGCGCAGCCGCCCAGCGCGGCGGCGGCGAGGAGGGCGAGCGCGGCCCGTCGGATGGTTCTGAAGTCGGTCATGCGGTGCGTGTACCCGCGGGCAGGCCGCAAGTTCGATTCGAATTCGTCAGGCATCCGCGGTCCCGCCGCGGCGCCGTTCCAGCATTCCCAGGTAGGCGGCGACCTGGGCGCTCCCGGGCTGCTGGGCCATGCAGCGGCGCCACTCGCGCTCCGCCTGGTCCAGCGATCCGGCGCGGAACCAGGCCAGCCCCAGGTTGGACCGCGCCTGCACGAAGCCGGGGTTCTGGTCCAGCACGGCGTCCAGCTCGGCGCGGGCCTCGTCCAGCCGCCCCAGCTCGATGAGGGTGCGGCCCAGGCGGGTGCGGATGTCCACGAACTGGGGGCGCAGCTCCACGGCCTTGCGGTACTGCTCCACGGCGTCCTCGGGGGCGCCGGCCTGCTCGTACGCGTCGCCCAGCTCGCGGTGCAGGTTGGCCAGGCGCGCCGCGGCGGCGCTGGAGAACCGTCCGCCCCCGCCCTTTTGCTCGTCCGCCTCGGCCGCGCGGCGAAAGGCGTCGCGCGCCTCGTCCAGGCGGCCCAGGTCGTTGAGGGTGATGGCGTGGTTCACGTGCGCCTCCACGTAGCCCGGGTTGAGCTCCGTGGCGCGCGAGAACGCCGCCAGCGCCTCTTCGGGCCGGCCCACCATGGACAGGCACAGCCCGATCATGTTCTGCACGTCCGCAAAACCGGGCCGCTGCCCGGCGGCGGCCTGCAGGTCGTCCAGCGCGGCCAGGTACTGGGTGCGCGCCAGGGCCTCCTTGCCGCGGGCGATCAGCTGCTCCACTCCCGGGTCCGGCGTCATCCGTCGTCCGTGGGGCGGGGGGTGGGCGCGGCGCTTTTCACCGCGAAAAACCGGGGGAACATACGGGCTCCCCGGGAAGGCGGCAAGCCGGACGGGGGCTGGATTCGAGCGGCGGCGGGGAATCGGCCGGCGGGCGGATTCCGGCCGTCCCGCGCCCCGGCGGCGGGGATGGGCGCGGACGGGCTGGCGAGCGGCGGGAGCGGCGCGTAAGCTGTGCCGCACCACCCGCGGGGCCGCGCGCGCCGCCCCGCCCTTTCCCAATCATCGGACGCGAACCATGCGCACCCTACAGATCGCGGTCTACGGAGCCGGCGGGTTCGGCCGTGAAGTGGCCTGGCTGGCGGAAAGCTGCTCCACCGCCGGCGAGCCCGTGCAGGTGGTCTGCTTCGTGGACGACGACCCCGCGGGGCAGGGCGCGGTGCTGAACGAGATCCCCGTGATGGGGCTGGAGGAGGCCCGCCGCCGCTTTCCCGAGGCGCGGATGGTCACGGCCGTCGGCGGCCCGGCCGTGCGCGAGCAGCTGGTGCGCCAGGGGGCGGCGGCGGGCTTCGAGTTCGCCACCTTGATCCATCCCCGCACGGAGCGCTCGCGGTGGATCGAGGTGGGCGAGGGGACGGTAATCTGCGCCGGGAACATCCTCACCACCAACATCACCCTGGGGCGGCACGTGCAGATCAACCTGGACTGCACGGTAGGGCACGACGTGGTGATGGGCGACTTCACCACCCTGGCGCCCGGGGTGCACGTGTCGGGGTGGGTGCACTTTGGCCAGCGGGTGTACGTGGGGACGGGGGCCGTGATCCTCAACGGCTCGTCCGGTGCGCCCCTGGTGATCGGCGACGACGCCGTCGTGGGCGCGGCCGCGTGCGTCACCCGCTCCGTGGACCCGGGCACGACCGTCGTCGGCGTCCCCGCCCGCGCGCGCTGACGGTTCTCCGGCGCGCTCGTACCCAACGGCGGGGATACGCAGGTGATCCATCTCCCGTGTCGGTCGAATCGGCAGTCCGGCGGATCAGGATCAAGATCGAGATCATAGAACAAGCGTCCAGAGGAACAGAGTTGTACCAGATCCTCTGATTCGTTGTGCATTCAGTCTCCAGCCGTTTCACGCAGAGGCGCAGAGAAGAACAAAGAGGCGCAGAGAACTTCAGATGTTCTCTGCGCCTCTTCTTTTCTCCTCTGCGTTCTCTGCGTGAACTCTTTTCTCCTGAGTGCACACGGAACTCTGAAAAACGGTATGAGCCCGTCTTTGAGGCTGGTGCACAACGGAGCGGAGAACGCGCACGAAATCCACATCCGTCCGCTGCACATCCGCAGAAAACGATCATCCCCCGGCCCAAACGCAGCCGGGGGGATGATTTCGTTCCGCGTCCCGCGTTGCCCGCGCTACTCCGCGGGGCCCGTGACGGGGAGCTCGATGCCGGGGGTGAAGGCGCGGGTGGGATTCCGCACCGTCTCGTGCACGGCATCCACCACCCGCTCCAGCTGCTCGCTCGTGAGGCTGCTGCCGGAGGGGAGGCACAGCCCCCGCTCGAAGAGCGACTCCGAGACCCGCCCGCCGACGGACTCGTACCGGGCGTACACGGGCTGCATGTGCATGGGCTTCCACAGGGGGCGTGCCTCGATGCCGCGCGCCTCCAGCGTGAGCCGCATGGCCTCGCGGTCCGCGCCGAACACCGCCGGATCCACGGTGATGCAGGTGAGCCAGCGCGTGTGGCGCCCCCACGGCGCCTCGGGCATGAACTCGATCCCCGGCAGGTCCGCCAGCGCCACGCGGTAGTAGTCGAAGTTGCGGCGGCGCGTCTGCACGCGGTCCTCCAGCACCTCCAGCTGCGCTACCCCGATGGCCGCCAGGATGTTGCTGAGCCGGTAGTTGTAGCCGATCTCGCTGTGCTCGTAGTGCGGCGCCAGGTCGCGGGCCTGCGTGGCCAGCTTGCGGGCGTGGGCGATCAGGTCGCCGTCGTCGGAGACCAGCATTCCCCCGCCGGAGGTGGTGATGATCTTGTTGCCGTTGAACGAGAACACCCCCGAGCGCCCGAACCCGCCCGGCGCACGCCCCCGGTACGAAGCCCCCAGCGCCTCGGCCGCGTCCTCGATGAGGGTCACGCCGTAGCGCTCGCACAGGGCCACGATGGCGTCCAGGTCCGCCGTCTGGCCGTACAGGTGCACCAGGATGACGGCCTTTGGCAGGCGCCCCGCGGCCGCCCGGCGGACCAGCGCGTCCTCCAGCAGCCCCGGGTCCATGTTCCACGACACCGGCTCGCTGTCGATGAGCACGGGCGTAGCCCCCACGTACAGGATGGGGTTCACCGTGGCGGCGAAGGTGAACGTGCTCACCAGCACCTCGTCACCCCGGCCCACGCCGGCCTCCATGAGCGCCAGGTGCAGCGCGGCCGTGCCGGAGCTCAGGGCCAGGGCGTGCGCCACGCCCACCCGCGCCGCGAACTCCTCCTCGAACCGGGCCACGAACGGCCCCAGGGGCGCGATCCAGTTGGACGCGAAGGCCTCCGCCACGAGCTCCTGCTCCCGGCCGCCCATGTGCGGGGGGGACAGGTACACGGGCGTGACACCCGCCGCGGGCGTGCCGGCCGTCCAGGGAACGGCGCCGGGCGGGGCGGCGAGCCGCTGCTCCTCGCCCGAATGCGGGGAAGGCCGGAAGATGGATGTATCGCGCGCCATGCAGGCTTTCGTAAGGTGCGTCCGTACCGGGCGGGGCGCTCCCCCCCTCGGTCAGTCATGATCTGGATCGGGCGGGCACTCGCCCGCAGCCGTCATCGTACCCGTCCCCCGGGGGAACGGATCAGCCGTCGCCGCGAAAGTAGTCGGCCGTGGCCTGCCCCTGCTGCGTGATCCCCTGGCGCCGGAACACCCGGCTCACCGTGAGCAGCAGGATGCGCAGGTCCAGCAGGAACGACGCGTGGTCCACGTACCACACGTCCAGCCGGAACCGGTCTGGCCAGGGGAGCTCGTTGCGCCCCTGCACCTGGGCCCACCCGGTGATCCCCGGGCGAACCTCGTGCCGCCGCGCCTGCTCGGGGGTGTACAGCGGCAGGTACTGCATGAGCAGCGGCCGGGGCCCCACCAGGCTCATGTCGCCCCGGAGCACGTTCCACAGCTGCGGAAGCTCGTCCAGGCTGGTGCGGCGCAGCCACGCGCCAAAGGGGGTGAGCCGCTGCGCGTCGGGAAGGAGCTCGCCGTCCGGGCCCCGCGCGTCCGTCATGGTGCGGAACTTGGCCAGGTTGAACGGGCGGGCGCCCCGGCCCGGCCGCACCTGGCGAAAGAGGACGGGCCGGCCCAGGAACACGGCCACCGCCACGGCCGTGGCCGCGATCACGGGCGAAAGCAGGAGCAGGGCCGTCCCGGAGACGAGCAGGTCCAGCAGCCGCTTCACGGCGCCCCCGCTCCGCCCGCCGGCAGGCGCGGGCCCAGCAGGCGCGCGTACTCGGCGAAGATCCCCTCCCACACCACCTCCTGGCGGAACTGCGCTTCCACGCGCGCGCGGCCGGCCTGGCCGTGCGCCCGGCGCAGGTCCGGGTCCTCCGCGTAGCCGCGGATGGCCTCGGCCAGGGCCGCGGCGTCGCGCGCGGGCACCAGCGTCCCCGTGCGCCCGTCGTCCACCGCGTCCACGCAGCCGGGGATGCGGGTGGCCACCACGGGCAGCCCCATGGCCGCCGCTTCCAGGGGGACGTTGGGGAACCCCTCGCGGTAGGTGGGGAGCACCAGCAGGTCCATGGCCGCGTAGTACGGCGGCGTGTTCCAGTCCATCCCCGACAGGTGCACCCGCGGGTCCTCCTCGAACCCCCGCCGGACCTCGGGCGGGACGGGGTCCTCGGACTCGAACGGGCCCACGAGCAGCAGGTGCAGCGCGGGGATGCGCTCCCGCAGGGCGCGCCACGCCTCGTACAGCTCAACGACCCCCTTGTCCCGCACCAGGCGGCCCACGAACCCGGCCAGCACGGCGTCCGCGGGGATGCCCATCCGCGCCCGCACGGCCTCGCGCGTCCCGGGCTCCAGCCGTTGCGGATCGAACCGGCCCCCGGCGTCCACGCCCTGGCCGCTCCCCCCCGCCACGACGGTGATCCGCTCCGGGGGGCACAGCCCCTCCCGCAGCGCCACGTCCCGCAGCGAGTGGCTCACGCAGATCACCCGGTGGGCCAGCGCGCAGCTCACCCGCTCCGTGCACCACAGCAGTCGCCGGCGCACCCCCTGCGCCCCCATGAGCGGCAGGCCGCGCATGTGGTACACGCGCACGGGCACCCCGGCCAGCCACGCGCCCAGCATCCCCAGCAGCCCGCCCTTGGGGGTGTGGGCGTGCACCACGTCCGGGCGCAGGGCGCGCAGGTGGCGGCGCAGGCGCAGCACGGCGCCCAGGTCCTGCAGGGGGGTGATGCGGCGCGGCATCTCCACCCCGTGCGCCGGCACCCCCAGCTTCGCGGCGAACGCATCCAGGTCCCCGTCCGGCGACGACACCAGCGACACCTGGACCCCGCGCTCGCGCAGCAGCCGCACCTGCCCCTGCAGGAAGGTGAAGCTGCTGGCCACCGTGGTCACGTGCACCAGCCGCACCCCCGCCAGGGCGTCCGCCCCTGACGGCGCACGGTCCGGCGCCGCCAGCAGCTCCGGTGCGGCGCTCACGGCGCGACCTCCGTGACGGGGCGGGCCGCCGGCGCGGAGCCCACCTTGCTCACCACGGCGCGCAGCTTTCCGTTGGCGCCCCGCGGCAGGTCGTCCACCACCTGCACGTCCACCCGGACGTCCGCCCCCACCCGCTCGTGCAGGGCGTTCACGGCCACCTGCGCCTGCCCCGCGTCGTACCCTTCGCCGGGCACCAGCTTCAGGACGAAGTGGTCCACGCTCTCCTGCACGATCTGCGAGGCCGCGATCCCCGTGGTCCACTTGAAGACGTTGAAGCTCAGCATCCCGATGCGCCGCCCGTCGCGCGTCACCACCACGTCGTCCTGGCGGCCGGACAGCTCGGAGATGCGGGGCATCTCCCGCCCGCAGGCGCAGCGCCCCGGCTCCCCCGCGCGGGCCAGGTCGCCGATGCGGTAGCGGATCAGGGGCATGGCGCGGTTCAGCAGGCTGGTGAGCACCAGCCACCCCTCCTCGCCCGGGGCCGCGGCGGTGCCGTCCTCGCGCAGCACCTCCACCACGCCGACCTCCGGGTTCACGTGCAGCGACCCGGCGGGGCACTCGGTGACGAGCGACGCCCCCTCGGCGGAGCCGTACTGGTTGTAGACGCGGGTGCGGAACCCGGCCTCCAGCGTGGCGCGGTCGTCCGCGGAAAGCGTCTCGGCCGTGGGAAAGCACGCCGTCACCCGCAGCTCGCGCCCCGTCTCCACCAGCCGCCGCGCACACACCAGCAGGGCCGACGGGTAGCCGTCCACGAACGCGGGGCCAAAGCGCTCGATCTCGTCCAGGTACCGGTCCACCGTCCGCTCGCCCAGGTGGTAGACAGACATGAGCAGCCGTGCGTTGGCCCGGTCCATCCGTCCGAACGCGCCGGGGGCCTCGTCCGCCACCACGCGGTTGCCCGTGAACGAGAGGCGCCGGTCGCCCCAGCGCACGCCGCCGGCGCGCCAGAAGCGGTCCATCCCCGCCCACAGGACGGCGTGCGCCTCCACCGTGTGGTGCATCACCAGGGGCGCGCCCGTGGTGCCGCTCGTGCGCGAGGTGACGGTGCGCATCCGGTCCAGCTCGCGGGAGCGGAACGCCGCCGGGTCCCCCCGCAGCGTGGGCTTGGGGAGCAGCGGCAGGGAGGCCATCATCTCCGCCAGGGGCGCGCGCGGGTCCGGCACGGGGACGCTGGCGTAGTACGGCACGTTGCGGCGGGCGTACTCCACCATGGCCGCCACCCCCTCGCGCTGCAGCGCCTCCCACTCCGCGGCCGTGCGCCACTGCCCCGCCATCAGGCGGTCCACGGCGTCGCGAAAGGTCGCGCCGTAGCGGTGGCGGCGGTTCATCCACCCGCGCGCGGTCACCGCCCCGTCCTGCAGGGGGGCGGGGAGCCGGGCGTAGACGGCCTCGTTCAGTCCCATGCCTCGTCGGCGGTTGAAGATGCGCCGGCCGGCACCGGCGCGGCGGCGGGATACAGGTGCCGCACGCGCGACTCCACCAGGCGCAGCTTGCCCCGTGCCCCGCGGGGCACGCGCTCCACGCGCTGCACGCGCAGCTGCACGGCGCCGCCCAGCCGCTCGCGCAGCCGGCGCAGCACCTCGGCCTCCAGCCCCGGGCCGGCGCCGGGGGCGGCCAGCTGCACGTCCACGCGGTCCAGCGCCTCCTGCACCACGCGGGCTTCCACCAGTCCGTCCAGCCCCTTGAAGACGGGGTCCAGTCGCCCCACCCACCCCCGCTCGGGGACGTACAGCACGTCGTCCTCGCGCCCCAGCACCCGCTCCACGCGGGGAAGCCGCCGCCCGCACGGGCAGGGGGCGTCGGGGCCGCGGACGGCGCGGTCGCCCAGGCGGTAGCGCAGCAGGGGCATCACGGGGTTCAGGAACGAGGTGGTCACCACCTCCCCCGCCTCGCCCGGCCCCACGGGCTCCCCCCGCTCGTCCACGATCTCCGACACCCCGTACTCCGGGCTCGCGTGCAGCGTGCCGTGCTCGCACTCCCCCCAGAAGCAGGCGGGCTCCGTGGCCGCGTACTGGTCGTGCACGGGGCACCCGAACGCGGCCCGCAGCTCCGCCCGGTGCTCCGGGAGGAGCGTCTCGGCCGTTGTGATGACGGCGCGGGGGCGGGGGAGCTCCAGCCCCCCCGCGCGCGCCAGCCGGGCCAGCGCCAGCATGGCGGACGGGTAGCCGTCCACGAGCGCCGGGCGAAAGTGCACCAGGGCGCGGGCGTACGCCGGCGCGGCCCCCTCGGACAGGTGGTAGCTGGACAGGAGCAGCGCCCGTCCCGCCAGGTTGCGCCGCCAGAACACCCCCCGCGCGTCGCCGGGCACCACCACCTGGCCCGTGAACTGGGCGCGCCGCGGGTGCACGGGGTCGGCCAGCCCGGCCCACCCCCGCAGCCGCGCCACGTAGGCCCAGCGCCGCGAAAAGCTCTGGCGGGATTCCACCGTGCGCACGGGAAGCCCCGTGGTGCCGCTGGTGGCGAACCCCCGCACCCCGGGCGCCCGGGCCCGTCGGGCGCTCACGAACCGCTCCGGCGCGGCCGCCACCTCGCCCCGGGTGAGCACCGGCAGCCGGCGCAGGTCCGCGGGCCCGCGAAAGTCGCCCGGGGCACACCCCAGCCGGCGGGCCAGGTCGCGCCAGTGCGGCACCTCGGCGAACGCCGTGGCCAGCAGGGCCTGCAGCCGGCGCGCCTGCAGCTCGGCCAGGCGCTCCGGGTCCCACCACTGGGTCTGCACCAGCAATTCCAGCTCGCCCCGCAGCGCGCGCCCGCTGAGCCGCAGCCAGCGGTGGTCGGCGCCGCGCGCCGTGACCATCAGCTGCTGCAGCCACAGGGGCGCCGCGGCGTACCACCGCTCCGGGGCGCGTCCGCTCATTCTCCCGCGGCCCCGGCGGGCTGCAGGACCACGGGCGCGGCGCGGGCGCCGGGCCGCCGCCCCACCAGCGGCGGCGGCGCGGTGCGGCGTACGGCGGCCGGGGCCATGAACGCCGACACGAGCGCCGCCGTGATCCAGAACTCCCGCTTGCGCAGGTGGTTCGTGTACCCGTACGAGAGCATCAGCCCCAGCATCATGGGCAGGAACAGCCGCGCGAACGGCACGGCCCGCGGGTCGTCGTTGCGCGGCCGGGTGATGGAGCGAAAGAGCCACCACACGAACACCAGGTACCCCAGCACGCCCACGATCCCCGCCGAGGCCAGGATGTTCAGGTAGGTGCTGTGGATCTCGAACCGGGCGCCGCTGGCGGTGATGGTGCCCATCCCCACCCCCCAGATGGGGTCCGACAGGAACGCGTCGCGCGTGGTCTCGTAGTTGGTGGCGGCGAAGCTCTGCACCGACTCGCCGGCGCTGGACGAGAGCTTGGCCGCGATGCGCCAGCGGAACGCCGCGGACGCGCTGTCCATGAAGCGGTAGGCCGGCACCAGCAGCAGCACGGAGATGGTCAGGGTGGCCAGGGTGCGCACCGCCTGCCTGCGCTGCAGCCCCCGCACCAGGAACAGCGTCCCCCCCACGCCCATCCCCAGCAGGGCGGCGCGCTTGACGGTGAGCACCAGCGCCAGCACCAGGATGGCCGTGAGGATGGTGAGCTCCAGCTTGCGCTTGCGGTCGCCCGCCACGAAGCTCAGGGGGAGCGCCACGGCCAGCACGGTGCCGATGAACGAGCCCGCCTGCCCCGTGTTCCGAAAGGTGCCCACCAGCCCGCCCTGCGAGCGCAGCCCCTGCCCCAGCATCCCCGCGATGCGGGGGAGTCCGGTGGTGGCGGCGAACAGGTCGTAGATGCCGATCAGGGCGATGACCGTCCCCGCCCGGCACCACCACACCATGGCGTCCACCCGGTCGTCGATGGACTGCCGCACCACCAGGTTGTAGATCACGAAAAAGCCGAACAGGGCGTACACGAAGATGCCCCACTCCAGCAGCGAGTCCGTGAGGTACGGCGCCAGCAGCACCCCGGGCGTGAAGGAGATGAGCATGCACACGGCGGCCACCGCCAGCGGCGGAAACCGCAGCGGCACCCGCTGGGTCACCACCAGGAGCACGGCCAGCACGGGAAGGAACACGTCCGGCAGCGCCACGCGGCCGGCCACGCCCTTGCCGGCGTTGCCCGCCACCCAGGTGACGCCGCTCAGGATGAAGTAGACAAAGAGAAACCAGCGCATGGTTCAGCGCTCCCTGTTCCGTTCGGGTAGGCAGGCCGCGAAGTCCCTCACCGGGCCGCCACGACGGGCGACGGGCGGCGGCGGGACGTGCCG
>DATING010000937.1:0-5697 GCA_035474555.1 Longimicrobium sp.
CCGTCGTCTGGCGGCAGACGGAGGGGGTGGCGCGCCAGCGGGAATTGACGCGCATCGAGAACGAGACGAGCATCGCCGAGGCGGAGCGGGTGGAGTGGGCCAACCGCATCCAGGCTCTGCAGACGCGCGCGCGCATCACCCGCGTGGCCCGCCAGCGGCTGGGCTTGCACGTGGCCAAGGACGACGAGGTGGTGCTCCTCCCCGTCCCCGCGGCGGCGCTGGAGGCCCGGCCATGAGCGCGGGGGAAAAGCTTCCTGTTCGCGTGGGCTGGGACAGCGAGGAGCGGCTGCGCAACCGGCGCCGGCTGCTCGTCGCGTCCATCCTGCTGGCCGCCGGGCTGGTCCTGGGCCGCTCCGTGCAGCTGCAGGGGTTCGAGGGCAAGAAGTGGAAGCAGGCGGCGGCGGACCAGCACCAGGCCCGCGTGCCGCTCCCCGCGCGCCGCGGCGCCATCCTGGACCGCGACGGGGTTCCGCTCGCCCTCACGCGCGAGACGTTCGGGCTGGCCATCGCCCCCAACGAGCTGCGCGACCGCGGCGAGATGACGCGGCAGCTGGGCGATGCGCTGGACCTGCCGCGCGCCGCCGCCCGCCGCGCGACGGACCCCAAGCGCAAGTGGGTCGTGCTCCCCGGCAGATTCACGGCGGAGCAGCGCCGAGCCCTGGGCGACGCCCGCGGGCTGCACTGGGAGCGGCGGCTGGAGCGCTTCTATCCCCAGGGACGGGTCGGCCGTGAAGTCCTGGGCGGCGTGAGCGGGGACGGGCGCGCGCTGGGGGGGATGGAGCAGGCGCTGGACGAGATGCTGCGTGGCCGCGACGGCTACTCCATCCTGCGCCGGGACGCGAAGGGAAAGGCGGAGGCATCCGTCTCCCTCCCGGCCGTGGCGGCGACGGACGGCAACGACGTCCACCTGACCATCGACTTCGACCTGCAGGAGATCGCCGACGCGGCGCTGCAGCAGGCCATCGACAGCACCCGCGCGGCCGGCGGCGACCTGCTGCTGCTGGACCCGCGCTCGGGAGAGATCCTGGCCGCCGTCAGCAAGCGCCGGGGCGGCGTGCGGGACGTGGGCGCGTTCATCGAGCCGTACGAGCCGGGCTCCGTGCTCAAGCCGTTCTTCGTCGCCACGCTCCTCGCCGCCCGCAAGGCGCGGATGGAGGAGCAGGTGGACGGCGAGGGCGGCACCTGGACGGACCCCCACGGCCGCGTGCACCGCGACGTGCACGCGTACGACATGCTTACCCTGCGCGACGCGCTGCGGGTGAGCAGCAACATCGGCATGGTCAAGTTCGCGCCGCGCCTGTCGCCGGGGCAGCAGTTCGCCTACCTGCGCGACTTCGGGTTCGGCACGCCGGCGGGGGTGGAGTATCCCACCGAGTCGTCCGGGCGCCTGCCGCGGCCGGACCGCTGGTCCAAGCCCACGCCCGCGTCGCTGGCGACCGGGTACGAAGTCAGCGTCACCCCCCTGCAGCTGGCCCTGGCGTACGGCGCCCTGGCCAACGGCGGGTCGCTGATGGAGCCCCGCCTGGTCCGCGAGGTGCGCGCGCCGGGGGGACGGACGGTGGAGCGCCGCGAGCCGCGCGAGGTGCGCCGCGTGGTACCGCGCTCCGTGGCCACGCAGATCCGCGACGTGCTGGTTTCCGTGGTGGAGGACGGCACGGCCACGCGCGCGTCGCTGTCCACCTTCGAGGTGGCGGGCAAGACGGGGACGGCGCGGCGCACGGGGGCCAACGGCCGCTACGAGGCCGGCGCCTACAACGCGACCTTCGTGGGATTCTTTCCCGCCCGCGATCCCCAGCTGACGATCCTCGTCCGCCTGGACCGGCCGCAGGGCGACTACTACGGTGGATTGACGGCGGCGCCCGTGACGCGCGAGACGCTGCAGGCCATCCTGGCCGCGCGCACGCCGGGGCTGGACCGCCGCGCCCTGCTGGCCACGCGCCTGCCGTCGCAGGCGCCGCCCGCGGGCACCCCGGGAGAGACGCGCGACGACGATCCGGCGCCCTCCGGTGCGGAGGGCGTGTACGTGTTCGTGAGCACGGACGAGCTGCGCAAGGCAGCGGAGCCCCCGCCGGCGGACGTGGTCCCCGTGCCGGACGTGAGCGGACTGCCGCTCAGGGACGCGGCGCGGCGGCTGCACGCGCTGGGGGTGAACGTCCGCGTGCAGGGGAGCGGGCCCGTACGCACCACGCGCCCAGCGGCGGGCGCATCGGTGGCGCGCGGCGACACCATGGTGATCGTCGGAGGCGGAAGATGACCAAGCGCCACACCACGCTCGGCGCCATCGAGGCGCGTCTCGCCCGCGAGGAACTCCTTGTGGGCGACCGCCGTTTGGCGCTGGGCCATTCCATCCGCGAGGTGTGGGACGTCACGGCGGACTCGCGCAAGGTGCGCGTGGGCGCCCTGTTCTGCGCGTGGAAGGGCACCAGCAGCGACGGTCACGAGTACCTTCCCGCCGCCTTCGACGCCGGCGCCACCGGCGTGGTGGTGGAGGCGTGCAGCGACGCCATCCCCACCCCGCAGCTGTGCGTGACGGACGGCCGCGCGGGCGCCGCGTACGCCGCCGCCGAGTTCTTCAGCGATCCCTGGGCGGAGATGACGCTCGTGGGGGTCACGGGGACCAACGGCAAGACGACCACGGCGGCCATGCTGCGCCACCTGCTGTCGCTGGACGGCCCCGCCGGCTACATCGGCACGCTGGGCGCCATCGGCGAGGACGGCGAAGTGATCCCGGGGACGGAGGGACTCACGACGCCCGGGCCCGTGGAGGCCGCGCGCTGGCTGCGCCGGTTCCTGGACGAGGGCGTGGCGCGGGTGGCGATGGAGGTCTCGTCCCACGCGCTGGACCAGGCGCGCATGGCCGCGGCCCGCTTCGACGCGGCGGTGTTCACCAACCTGACCCGTGACCACCTGGATTATCACGGGACGATGGAGTCGTACCGCGAGGCCAAGCTTCGCCTCCTCCACCTGCTGAAGTCCACCGGGGCGGCCGTGGTGAACGCGGACGACCCGGAGTGGCGCGACGTGGCGTCGCCCATCGGGCGGACGGTGCGCTTCGGGGTGGAGCGGGCGGGGGAGGCGGACGTGGCGGCAGAGGACGTGCGCGTGGGCGCCGGGGGGATGGAGTTCACCTTGCGCACGCCGGACGGCAGCGAGCCCGTGGCGCTCCCCCTGTTCGGCGACTTCAACGTGAGCAACGCCGTGGCCTGCGCGGCCGTGCTCTGGTCGCTGGGATGGGATACCAAGCGCATCGCGGAGTCGCTGGGGACGCTGCCGCAGGTGCCGGGGCGGCTGGAGCGCATCGCCGGGCCGCCGGGGAGCGCGACCGTGCTGCGCGACTACGCCCACACGCCGGACGCCCTGGAGCGCGCCCTCAAGGCCGTGCGCCCGCTGGTGCGCGGACGGCTGATCGTCGTCTTTGGCGCGGGGGGCGACCGGGACGGGGGGAAGCGGCCGGAGATGGGGCGCATCGCGGCGCAGTTCTCGGACCTGGCCATCGTCACGTCCGACAACCCGCGGACGGAGGATCCCGAGCGGATCATCGACGAGATCGAACGCGGCATGGAGGATGCACCTCGCCTGCGGCTTTCCGACCGGCGCGAGGCCATCCGTACCGCACTCATCGAGGGACGCCCGGACGACCTGGTGCTCCTGGCCGGCAAGGGCCACGAGACGTACCAGGTCGTCGGGGAGGAAAAGCGTCCGTTCGACGAGCGCGCCATCGTGCATGAGATCCTCGCGGAGCTGCAGACCGCCCAGGGAGGTGAGGGTTGACGGATTTCCGCTGGACCGCGAGTGAAGTGGGGCGCGCACTGGACCTGGACACGTCCGCCGGTGCCGACCAGGAGTTTTCCGGGATCTCCACCGACACGCGGAGCATCGCGCCCGGGTCGCTGTTCGTCGCCCTGCGCGGCGCCAACTTCGACGGGCACGCGTACCTGGCGCAGGCCGCGCAGGCCGGTGCCACGGCGGCCGTCGTGAGCCAGTCGTCCACCGCGCCGGAGGGGATGACGCTCTTCGTGGTCCCCGACACCCTGCACGCGCTGGGCAAGCTGGGTCGCCACCGCCGCCGCGCGCTGGGCGGACGGGTGGTGGCCGTGGCCGGGAGCAACGGAAAGACGACCACCAAGGAGCTGCTGCGGGCCGTCCTGGGGTCCACGTTCCGCGTGCACGCCACGGACGCCAACCTCAACAACCAGGTCGGCGTCCCGCTCACCCTCCTCGCCACGCCGAGCGACGCGGAGGCGGTGATCGTGGAGACGGGCACCAACGAGCCCGGCGAGATCACGCTCCTGTCGCACATCGTGGAGGCGGACGCGGCCATCATCACCTCCATCGGCGAGGAGCACCTGGAGGGACTGGGGTCGGTGGAAGGCGTGCTGCAGGAGGAATTGGCCGTGTTCGATGCCCTGCGCCCCGGCGGCGTGGGGATCGTGGCGGACGAGCCATCGGAGCTGCCGGAGGGCGCCATGGCGCGCATCGGCGGCATGCGGCTGCGGGTGGCGGGGTTCAGCAACGAGGCGGACCTGCGCCCGGACGGCGGCAAGGAGGGCGTGACGTTCCGCCCCGACGGCAGCACGGAGTGGGGCTTCCGCGGCGTGCCCATCCACCTGCCCCTGCCGGGGATGCACAACGTCCGCAACGCGCTGCTGGCCCTGGGCGTGGCGGCCGAGTGGGGGGTGCGGATCGAGGACGCGGCGCGCGGGCTGGCGGCCATGAAGCCGACCAAGATGCGCAACGAGTGGATGCGCATCGGGCCCATGAGCCTGATCGCGGACTGCTACAACGCCAACCCGCCCAGCATGCGCGCCGCGCTGGACCTGCTGGCCACGGTGCCCGCGGAGGGCGAGAAGATCGCCGTCATCGGCACCATGCGCGAGTTGGGTGACCACGGCGAGCGGCTGCACCGCGAGCTGGCCCTGCACGCGGCCGGACTGGTGGGCCACGGCATCGACCGCGTGGTGGCCACGGGCGACTTCGTCCGCGCCTTTGAAGAGAACGACAGCGAGCTGGGTGACCGGCTGATCGCGACGGAGGACCCCCTGGAGGCGTACGAGGCCCTGCGGCCCACGCTGCGGGGGGGCGAGACCGTGCTGCTCAAGGGCTCGCGCGGAGTGCAGCTGGAGCGATGGCTCCCGTTGATCGAGCGCGACTTCGCGCAGTCCTCACCGCAGAACGCCTGAGAGGACGGACCCGTGCTCTATCACCTGCTGGTGCCGCTGGCCGAGCTCAACATCGCCTTCAACCTCTTCCGCTTCCAGACGTTCCGGGCGGCGGGGGCGGTGGTGACGGCGTTCCTGGTGGCCATCTGGTTCGGCCCGGCCATCATCTCGCGGCTGCGCATGCTCAAGGTCGGACAGGTCGTCCGCACCGAGGGCCCGCAGACGCACCTGGGCAAGAGCGGCACGCCCACCATGGGCGGCGTGCTGATCATCCTCAGCACCATCATTCCCGTCGTCCTGTGGGCGCGGCTGGACAACTGGTACACCATCCTCGCCCTGGTCGTGCTGATCGTCCTGGGCGTGGTGGGGTTTCTGGACGACTACCTCAAGATCGTCCGCAAGAACACGGGCGGCCTCAAGGGGCGCTACAAGATCGTGGGGCAGGCGGGGATCGGGGTGATCCTGGGGCTGGCGCTGGTGCTGCTGGACATGAGCGCGCCCATCCCCAGCACGTGGACGCAGATCCCGTTCTTCAAGA
>DATING010000938.1:0-9718 GCA_035474555.1 Longimicrobium sp.
CCAGCTGGTCCGCCATCCCCCGCAGCGTGGAGCGGATCAGGTGGCTGGTCGTGCCCACGTGCAGCCGCACGTAGTTGCCCTCCGCCTCGAACCAGTCCACGTCCTCCACCCGCACCAGCTGCGTGGAGCTGCGCCCCGCCACGCTGATCCACGCCGCGAACTTGCGCACCGCCGCCGCCTCGGCACCGTCGCCGGGAACGACGCGATCGCGCAGGGCGCGGAAGTCCTCGAGCAGCGCCTCCAGCCGTGCGGCCAGCGCGTGCTCGCTGCGGCTGGCCAGGCGCAGCCGCGCACGGGCCAGGGCGCTGCGCAGCCGCTCGTCGCGCACGGGCTTGAGCAGGTAGTCCACGGCGTGCAGCTCAAAGGCGCGGACGGCGTGCTGGTGGTACGCGGTGACGAAGATGGTCGCCGGCATGGCGCCGGGGCCCACGCGCTCCACCACCTGCAGTCCATCCACCTCCGGCATCTGCACGTCCAGGAACACCAGGTCCGGGCGCAGGGCGCGGATCATCTCCACGGCCTGCACCCCGTCCGCCGCCTCGCCCGCGATCTCGATGTCCGGCTCCGTCGCCAAGTGCATGCGCATGCCCTCGCGGGCCAGCGGCTCGTCGTCCACCAGCAGGGTGCGGATGCTCATACGGCCTCCAGGGCAATGACGGGCACGGCCGGGTGACCGGCATCCGCCGTGGCCGTGCGGAAAGGGAGGGTGATGCGGACGAGTGCGCCGCCACCGGGCGCGTCATGCCGGGCCATCTCGAATCCATCTGCCCCGTACAGCTGCTCCAGCCGGGCCCGCGTGTTCACCAGCCCCACCCCGTTCCCCGCCGCGGACGGGGCGCCCCCGAAGCCGGGCCCGTCGTCGCGGACGGCCAGCTCCAGCGTGCCCGCCGAACGCCGTGAGCGCACCTCGATGCGCCCCGCCCCGCGCTTCTTGCTCAGCCCGTGCTTGACGGCGTTCTCCACCAGCGGCTGCAGGATCATGCTGGGCACCTGCGCGCCCAGCGTGTCCGGCGCCACGTCCAGGCGCACCGTCATGCGGTCGTTGAAGCGCACCTGCTCGATGTCCAGGTAGCGCTGGGCGAACTCCAGCTCGCGGGCCAGCGTCACCGTCTGCGCCGTGTTGCCCAGCGACATGCGCAGCAGCTCGCTCAACCGGCCGATCATCCGCACCGTGTCTACCCGCTCCCCCTTGGCGGCGAGGACGGAGATGGCGTTGAGGGTGTTGAACAGGAAGTGCGGCTGCAGCTGCATGTTGAGCGCGCGCAGGTTGGCCTGGGCGAGCCCCGCCTGCAGCCGCGATGCGCGCAGGGCCAGCCCCGCCGCCTCGCGGTCGCGCTGCAGGGCCCGCCGCAGGTAGAAGAAGGTGTGGTGCACGCCCACGATGAGGCCGTAGATGGCGCACCATCCCACGAAGTTGGTGGCGATGAGCCGGCGCAGGTTGAGCCAGAAGTCGTGCGACGTGCGGCCCACCGCCTCGCCCGGCGCCAGGGCCATGGGCGCAAAGACGAAGTCGCACAGCCAGCTGGCCAGCGTCTCGTACACGAGCACGAACACGATGCAGGCGGGAACGTGCATCACCAGCGACCGCGCCCACCGCCCCGGCCCGATGGGAAAGCGGTCCGCGACCAGCAGCACGAAGGGCACGAGCGGCGGCAGCGCGTACCACGCGGGAAAGGTGATGGCGGCCACCAGCGCCGGGCTGGCCGGCTCTCGCGCGGGATACAGGAACAGCGTGAGCACGAAGTCGATGAGCCCCAGCAGCGTCGCCACCCCGAAGAGGATGAACGACGTCTTCCACGGGCACAGCCGCAGCACCTCGTCCGTGGGGCGCATGGGGTCGGACAGGGGCTCCGGCTCGTCGATGGGCGGGCGGGCGGGTTCGGTGGCGCTCACGGGAGAGCCGGGGCGAGGGAGGCGGATGGGGTGCGCGGGCGCGCGGATGGGGCTGAGCGCAACCTACTCGCGTCACCCGCGACTGTAAAGCATTGCAAATCATCTGCTTACGCGCGATTCACCCCGTCCGCGATTCGTCCCTGGCCACGCGCCGTTCGTCCCTGCGTCCGCACGGTTCGTCCCTGGCTGGTTGATGATGACGGGCGATGCGGAAAGGCGAGGATCCAGCGCGGGAGCGAAGATCGAGCGGGCGCCACCACCGCTCGCGCAGGCTCGCACCTCCCCCCAAAACCCCTAGGGGAGGTTGAACAAGGGCTAGTGCACTCCGGCGGAGGGCGTGCACCGGGCGAGGGCCCCCTCCCCCCGGCCCCCTCCCCCGCTTCGCGGGCAGGAGGGGGAGAACTTCATCGCCCGTTACAATACGCTTCGCGACGGCACCGTTCCGTCCAAGCTCCCTCCCCCACGCAGTTTGTGGGGGAGGGTTGGGGAGGGGGGCGCTCCGCCCGCGCACCACCCTCTGCTCGCCCGGTGGAGCTACTCCCGCACTCCCGCACTCCCGCACTGCCGTAAAACGCGGACGGCGCCGCCCCGGTTGGGAAGCGGCGCCGTCCGCGCTGGGTACAGCTGGATTTTTTTGCAGCGGGCGAGGGTTACTCGCCTTCCACCCGGGTCACGGCACCGGCGCGAGGGCCCTTGGGGTCCTCCTGGATGTCGAACTCCACCCGGTCGCCCCGCTTGAGGGACTTGAAGCCCTCCATCTGGATGGACGAGTGGTGAACGAACACGTCCTTGCCGCCGTCGTCGGGACGAATGAAGCCGAAGCCCTTGTCGTCCTTGAAGAACTCCACAACCCCTGTCTGTCGCGCCATGGTCCCTCCGCTACGGATTCCGGTCCACCCGCCGGGCCGCCGCTCCGTCGCACGGCAGCCCAGCCACTCTGTCGCGCCCCCAATTTGCAAAGAGCGGGCCCAAATGTTTACTGGTTCCGCGGGGGCCGCGGGGCGCCCGTGAGCTCCAGCACGGCGACCTCTGGACGGCACAGGAAGCGGACGGGAATGTGCACGGTGCCCACACCCCGCGAGGTGTACACCTGCGTCCACGGGCGGCGCCGCAGCCCCTCCTCGTACAGCTCCTCGAACTCCGCGGGGTTCCGGATGGCGCCCACGAACGGCAGCCGCACCTGCCCGCCGTGCGTGTGCCCGCTCACGATCAGGTCCACCGCGTCGTACTCCCGCCGCGCCTTTTCCGCCTGGTCGGGGTCGTGCGCCAGCAGCAGCGTAAAGTCGCGCTCCTCCGGGGGCGGCAGCGCGTCCAGCCGCGGCGTGCCCCGGCTGAAGTCGTCCACCCCCGCCACGCACAGCCGCGCCGCGCCCACCCGCCGCATCTCCGCGCCGTTGGTCAGGTCGCGCAGATTGGGTTGACGGGCCACCTCCCGCCGCCACCGCTCGATCCCCACCGTGTAGTCGTGGTTGCCGGGCACCGTCCACACCCCGTGCGGCGCCCGCAGCCCCGTGAGCGTGCCCAGCACGGGCCCAAAGCTGGGCGCGTCGTCCGCCGCTAGGTCGCCCGTGACGGCGATCAGGTCCGGCCGCTGGGCCATGGCCAGGCGCGCCGCGCGGCGGATGTGCCACAGCGGCGTGCCCTCGCCCGCGTGCAGGTCCGTCAGCAGGACGATGCGAAACCCTTCCAGGTCCGGGTGCAGCCCCCGGACGTGGATGCGCGTGCGCGTCACCTGGAGCCAGAGCGGCTCCACGAGGAACGCGTAGGCCCCCACCACCCCCGCCGCGGCCGCCGCGGCGCCGATCCATCGTACCGCCGTATTGGTCTTGGTCATGCGGCCGGGATGAGCAAGGGGCAGACCAGAGGGGAAGTGCCAGGCGAGAAGCGACAAGTGCCAAGCGACAAGTGCCAAGGGCCAAGCGGCAAGCGGCAAGCGGCAGACGATGAAGACCAGGCACTTGGCACCAGGCACTTGGCACTTCTGTTCCCTTCCCGTGCCCGAATCTTGCCACAACGGCGCGCCGCGGACACATTCCCGCCGCCGCGGCTCGCGCCGCGGCGACGCATCACGCATCCTGAAATCCTGGTCCATCCCCAGAGGAGATCATGGTCAACACCGTCGCGACCGCCCCGGACGGGCAGGAGATCCTCTCCCGCCCGTCGGTCCGCTCGCTGCTGGACGAAGTCCGCGATTCCATCACCGTGGAGAACGGCGCCCCGCGGCTGGCGAGCGCCGACGCGCTGCGGTCCGGCGGCATCGACCGCCTGGTGAACGCCGCCGTCTTCGGCGCCGACGAGGACGTGCGCGACAGGGCCCGCTGGCTGGTGCTGCACGCCGGCCGCGCCGTGGGCATCGCCCCCGCGTCCATCCACGAGCTGTACATGGCCCGCGGCCGCGGCGAGGTCTCCGGCTTTACCGTCCCCGCCATCAACGTGCGCGCCGCGTCGTTCGAGACCGGCCGCGCGCTCTTCGCCGCCGCGCGCGACCTCAAGGTGGGCGCGCTCATCTGCGAGATCGCGCGCTCGGAGATCGGCTACACGGACCAGCGGCCGGTGGAGTACGTCACGGTGATGATCGCCGCGGCCATCAAGGAAGGCTGGACGGGCCCCCTGTTCGTGCAGGGCGACCACTTCCAGGTCAACGCCAAGAAGTACAAGGCCGATCCCGAGGCGGAGCTGCGCGCCGTCAAGGACATCATCCGCGAGGGGCTGCACGCCGGCTTCTACAACATCGACATCGACACCAGCACCCTCGTCGACCTTGACCAGGACGGGCTGGATGCGCAGCAGCACCTCAACTACACCCTCTCCGCCGAGCTGACGGCGTACGTGCGCAAGTACGAGCCGGCGGGCGTCACCGTGAGCATTGGCGGCGAGATCGGCGAGGTGGGCACGGAGAACAGCACGCCGGAGGAGCTGCGCGCGTACATGGACGGCTACCGCCGCGCCCTGGCGGAAGTCTCGGAGCGCGTGGGCAAGCCCCTGGCGGGGCAGAGCAAGATCAGCGTGCAGAGCGGCACCACGCACGGCGGCACGGTGCTGCCCGACGGCTCCATCGCCGACGTGGCCATCGACTTCGAGACGCTGCGCACCCTGTCGGAGATCTCGCGCAGCGAGTACGGGCTGTCCGGCGCGGTGCAGCACGGCGCCAGCACGCTGCCGCAGAACGCGTTCGGCAAGTTCCCGGAAGTGGAGACGGCGGAGATCCACCTGGCCACCAACTTCCAGAACATCGCGTACGACCACCTGCCGTCGGAGCTGCGCGACCGGATGTACGAGCACTGCCGGCAGAACTTCCAGGACGAGCGCAAGCCCAGCGACACCGAGGAGCAGTTCATCTACAAGGCCCGCAAGAAGGCGCTCGGCGCGTTCAAGCGCGACCTGTGGGAGCTCCCCGAGGGTGACCGCGAGCGCATCCGCGGCGCGCTGAACGAGCAGTTCACCTTTCTGTTCAAGCAGCTGCGGGTGGAGAACACCATGGAGATCGCGCAGCGCTACGTGCCGCTCCCCGACATCCAGCGCGCCTCCCCCGCCGACATGCGGATGAAGGCCGCCGCCGACGACTGGGACCTGTCCGACTGATTGCGGACGGGCGGGAAGATTCGCGGATCGCCGGCAGGGACGGCGATTCGGTGGATGAGGACGGAGAGCCGGGATCGCGAAATGCGGTCCCGGCTCTCGTGCTTCGCACCGCTGGATCTCCACCTACGGGTAAACCCGTTGACATCGGAGATGTCGCGCATTATCTCTACGGGAGATCCCGTAGCGAACACGATGGACGCGTGCTCCGCCGCGGCCCCATGCGCGCCCTGCCGGCCGCCCCCGCGGCGAAGGAGGAGAAAGCATGACGGTGGAATGGCTGCTCCGCGCCCTCGCTACGGGGGTGCTCCTGGGGACCGCCGCGTTCGCGGCGGAACGGGTGGCGGGGTGGTTTGGCCTGGCGCGCCGCTGGACGTGGGCGGCGGCCCTGGCCGGCTCGCTCCTTCTCCCCCTCCTCGCCCTCGCCGCGCCGGGCGCGCTGCCGGAGATCCGGCTCCCCGACTGGCGCTCGGCCCCGGCCGTCTTCGAAGCGTCGCCGCCGCTCTCCACGTCCTCCAACACACCTGCCGCGGGAATCTCCGGACCCGTAGAAACCGCGGCGGGGGCGGCCCCGCGCCCCCTGCCGCGCGCCGTGCTCCTGGGGTGGCTGGCCGCGTCGCTCATCCTGCTGCGGTGCCTGGCGTGGAGCCATCACCGGCTGAACCGGGAGCGGAGGCGCTGCGCCGCGGTGGAGGTGGAAGGTATCCCGGTGCGGGTGTCGGAGCGCACGGGGCCGCTGGTGGTGGGGCTCGTCCGCCCGGAGCTGCTGCTCCCCCGCTGGGTGCTGGCGCTGCCGCCAGAGGAGCAGCGGCTGATCGTGCGGCACGAGCGCGAGCACGTGGCCGCCGGCGATCCCTGGCTGCTGGCGCTGGCCACGCTGGCCGTGGCGCTGGTGCCCTGGAACCCGGCGCTCTGGCTGCAGCACCGGCGGCTGCGGCTGGCGCTGGAGACCGACTGCGACGCCCGCGTGCTGGCCGCCGGCGTCAGCCGCCGCCTGTACGGGCAGGTGCTGCTGCGCGCGGCCGGGCATCCGTTCTCCTTTTCCGTCCTCGCCCCGGCCTGGGGCGCGCGAACCTCACACCTGGAGCGGAGGATCATCGCCATGACCGCCAAGCCCCCGGCGCACGCCCTGCTGCGCGCGCTCCCGCTGTCGCTGCTCACCCTGGGCGTGGCCGCGGCCGCGTGCGACCTGGCCTCGGACGGCGCGGAGCGCCCCGGTCCCGGCACGGCGACGACCCTGGAGGTGGTGGATGGAAGGGAGTACGCCACCCGCGAGAAGGGCGGCACGGGCATCATGATGGCCCGCCAGGAGCCGGATACCACCCTGGGCTACACGGGGATCACGCCATTCTACAAGGAGCGCCCGCACGAGATCCGGGACGGCAAGCGCGTGAGGCGGCGGGTGGAAACCTACCCCGTGGTGGTGGGCGTGGATGCAGGCTCGCCCGCGGAACGGGCCGGGTTCCGCGAGCGCGACGTGCTCCTGGCCGTGAACGGGCGCGACATGCGCGAGCCCCCGTCCGAGCGCCTGCGCCCCGGGATCGAGCTCACCTACCGTGTGCGCCGGGGGGGCCGGGAGATCCAGCTGCGCCTGGTCGCGGCAGCTCCGCCACTCCGCCCCTGGCCCCCGTCCGAGGCGGAGATGCAGGCCGTGGCTCGGCAGGGCCAGCTGGTGGAGGAGCTGAAGCGCTGAACGAGGAGCTGGCACGTACAAGGGTACCATGACGACGAGCCGGGATCGCGTGACGCGGTCCCGGCTCTCGTCGTTGCGGGATGCGGTGCACTCGGCCGGCATCCAGCGGCGCCCCCACCCGCTCGAATCCTCGCGACCTCCCCCAATCCTGGGGGAGGTAAGATGGATCGTGCACGTCAGCGGAGTTCGTGCACCGGCGGAGGGCCCCCTCCCCCCGGCCCCCTCCCCCGCTTCGCGGGCAGGAGGGGGAGAACTGCGCAGGACGAAATCCTGCCCACGGGCGAATGAGCTCGTCGAAGTCTATACCCTCTCCCACGCAGTTTGTGGGAGAGGGTGGACGAGCCTAAGCGAGGCCGGGTGAGGGCCACCGCCCGCCCCGCGACGGCACCGTCCCGGTCCATCTCCCTCCCCCACGCAGTTTGTGGGGGAGGGCCGGGGAGGGGGCGCTCGCCCGTGCTCCGCGGCCCGTCGGCGCGACGAGATCCCAGCACCGATCCCCCGCCCCGCCTTGCCCCGCGCGCACCGCCGTCCCACAATCCACCTACACGCTCACCATCCGCCGGCCCGTCCGGCGCCGCCACACCAGGAAGGTTCATGCGATCAGCACGTTCAGGCGCGTCCTTGCAGGAGTGCACGTCCCGCGCGCCCGGAGGTCCGTGAGCCGGCCGCGCTTTTCGGCCGGGCGGCTGCCGGAGCAGCGCAGCATCCTCGCCTGGGTGTACCTCATCCGGCTGTGCCTGGCGGGCGCCATCTTCGTGGCCGCCGCCCTCGCGTGGAACACGACGGAAGCCAGCATCACCCTGGCGGCGAGCCTCATCCTGGTGATGGCGGCCGCGTTCACGGCGTTCGCGTTCTGGTACACGCACCTCGCCCGGCGCACGCCCGGCCGCGTCTTTCTGTACGCGCAGGTGGTGTTCGACGTGCTGCTGGTGGCCGCCGTCGTCCACCTGACGGGCGGGCGGGAAAGCGACTTCGCGCCCCTGTTCGTGCTGGTGATCGTGGCGGCCGCCATCCTGCTGCCGTTCGTGGGGGGCATCCTGATCGGCGTGCTGGTGAGCCTGCTCTTCTTCGCCGACATCGTGTGGACGGCGGGGCAGGTGGATGCCAGCGTGCTCCTGCAGATCGCCCTCTTCGCCGTCGTGGCCCTCGCCACGGGCTACCTGGGCGACCGGCTGCGGCAGACGGGCGCCGTCCTGGGCGAGGTGGAGACGGAGCTGCGGCTGCTGCGGCTGGACACCGAGGACGTGCTGGCCAGCATCGCCACGGGGCTGATCACCGTCGGCGGGGACGGGCGGCTGGCCTTCATCAACCCCGCCGCGGCGGACCTGCTGCGCATCCGCGCCAGCGACTGGCTGGGCCGGCCGTTCGTCGCCAAGCTGGATGCCATCGCGCCGGGTCTGGGCCGCGTCATCGCGCAGTCGTCGCAGACCCGCACCCCCGTGCGCCGCTTCGAGACGGAC
This sequence comes from Longimicrobium sp., assembly GCA_035474555.1. Taxonomy (GTDB): domain Bacteria; phylum Gemmatimonadota; class Gemmatimonadetes; order Longimicrobiales; family Longimicrobiaceae; genus Longimicrobium. Next base: position 8,626 of record DATING010000938.1, read on the forward strand.
GAGACGGAGGGCGGGATGGTGTTCGGCGTGAGCACCACGCTCATCCAGCGCGACGAGGGCGGCGCGCCGTCGGTGACGGCCATCTTCCAGGACATCACGGAACGCAAGCGGATGGACCAGCTCCACCGCCGCGCCGAGCGGCTGGAGGCGGTGGCGGAACTGTCCGCATCCCTGGCGCACGAGATCAAGAACCCGCTGGCCTCCATCCGCAGCGCCACGGAGCAGCTGACGGGCGACCGGATCGACGCGGAGGACCGGACGGTGCTGGGCAACCTCGTCGTCCGCGAGAGCGATCGCCTGAGCCGCCTGCTGACGGAGTTCATCGACTTCGCCCGCGTCAAGCTGCGCTCCACGGAGCGGGTGGACGTGGCCCGGCTGGTGCGGCACGCCATCGAGGTGGTGGAGGCGCACCCCCAGGCGTCCGGCGTGCAGGTGTCGCTGGTGATCGATCCCGGCGCGGACGGCGCCGCCGTGCACGGCGACGAGGACCTGCTGCACCGCGCCGTGCTGAACCTGGCGCTGAACGCCGTGCAGTGGGCGGGGCCGGGGGGGCGCGTGGAGATCGCCGTGGACGTGGCGGAGACGGACCTGCTGGCGCCCAGCCTGGGCGCCGCGACCACCGTCCGCCTGCGCGTCTCCGACACCGGCCCCGGCGTGCCCGAGGAGCACGTGGAGCACGTCTTCGATCCGTTCTTCACCGAGCGGCCGGGGGGCACGGGGCTGGGCCTGGCGCTCGTGCAGCGCGCGGCGGATGCGCATGGAGGCGCCGTGTTCGTGGACCAGTCGCGGGGGGAGGGGTGGGGCGCGACGTTCGCGTTCTATCTGCCGGCGCTGCCGTAGGGGCGAACTGCGGGTTACAGGGGACAGGTTACAGGTTACAGGGGGGACGGCGGGGCCGATGCGGATTCCGCCGGGGAGGCGGCGTTCGTGCGCACACCCCGCCCGGCGAATGAACCCGGATCCTGCGTGGAAAAAGCGAGCACCGCTTGGAAGTAGTAGAATGTGAGTCACTTCCGCCAAGAAGCAGACCACACTCTCCTTCACCCAAACGGTGCTCGCATGAAAGCTATCTCGCCTCGGCCTCACGTTCAAG
>DATING010000939.1:0-6178 GCA_035474555.1 Longimicrobium sp.
CCGGGCGGGAAAGGGGATGTGGCTTCGCGTGCGGAGAGCGGGTCGGCGGACGTCGGTTGGCGGACGCGGGTCGGCGCACGCGGGTCGGCGGACGCGGGTCGGCGAACGCGGACCGGGCGGATGGCGATCAGGCCGGCGCCGGCTGCACCAGGCCGCGGACGCGCTCGTGGACGATCTCGCCGCCGCGGGTGACGCAGGCGGAGCGGTAGATGTCGTCGTCCTCGGCCGGGGCCCAGGCGCCGTCCTTCACGAACTCCGTGATGAGGGCGGCCAGGGTGCGGGCGTACATCTGGCTGGCGTGCACGGGCATCTCCGCCGCCAGGTTCAGCGGGCCAAAGATGCGCACCCCCTCCACGACGGCGATGTCGCCGGGGCGCGTGAGCTCGCAGTTGCCCCCGTTGGGCGCCGCGAGGTCGATGACAACGGAGCCCGGCGCCATCCGCCGCACCCCCAGCTCGCTGACGAGGAGCGGCGCCCGCCGGCCGGGGATGAGCGCCGTGGCGATGACGACGTCGGACGCCGCCACGTGTTCCGCCAGCAGCTCCACCTGGCGCCGCTGCCGGTCCTCGTCCAGCGCGGCCGCGTATCCGCCGCCGCCCTCGGCACCCGCCGTGTCCAGCTCCAGCGCCACGAAGCGCGCCCCCAGCGAGCGCGCCTCTTCCGCCGCCGCCGCGCGCACGTCGTACGCGCTCACGACGGCACCCAGCCGCCGCGCCGTGGCGATGGCCTGCAGCCCGGCGACGCCCGCGCCCAGCACGAGCACCTTGGCGGGGCGGATGGTGCCGGCGGCCGTCGTGAGCAGGGGAAAGAACTTGGGGAGGACGTCGGCGGCGAGCAGGACGGCGCGGTAGCCTGCCACGGTGCCCATGGCGCTGAGCGCGTCCATCTTTTGCGCGCGGGTGGTGCGCGGCACCAGCTCCATTGCGATCGCCGTCGCGCCCGTCTCGGCCAGGGCCAGCATCCCCCGCGGGTCGTCCAGCGGGCGCAGGAAGCCGGCGATCACGCGGCCGGCGCCCAGCAGGTGCAGCTCGTGCGCGCCCGGCGCCTGCACCCGCGCAACGACGTCCGTGGCCCACGCGTCCACCTCCGTGCCCACGCGCGCGCCCGCGGCCTCGTACGTCGCGTCGTCGAAGTAGGCGTGGGCGCCGGCGCCGCGCTCTACCACGACCTCCATCCCCTCCTTCACCAGCCGGGCGACGACCTCGGGGACCAGCGCCACGCGCCGCTCTCCGGGCGCGGATTCTCGGGGAACACCGATGGTGAGCGGCATGCGCGGGACGGGGCCGGGGGGATCTGCGCGAAAGGCGGTTCCTTACTGGTAACGGCGGATCGCCCTCCGCGCCAGACAATCATTTGATTTCCGCCAATGGGCGGCGGATGGAGGGAGACGCGGATTTCGCGAAATCCAGCCGGCGCATGCGCCCGTCAGCCCTCCCACGCCGGGCGACGTCCGCGGCGGACGGGGCCGGGCGCGCTTTCCCTCGCTGACATTCTTGCGTAGAGTTGTCGTGAAACGGTTCGTCCTTCTGCAGCCCTCGTCCCGGAGGTCCTCATGCCGATGAAGCTCAAGCTGAACCTGGATGCGCTGGAGGTGGCGTCGTTCGAGACCGTGGAGGTGGGAGACGCACGCGGCACCGTGCACGGCCTCTCGTTCTTCACGGACACGGAGACGGGAACGGGCTCGGAGTGCAACACCTATGACGAAAGCTGCGTCATCACCGCGTGCAACAACTCCAAGCACTCCTCCTGCCAGAGCGTCACCTTCACCGTCAACACCACCACCACGTCGGGCTGATCGAAACACGGCCGTTCACGCGCGCACCGGCGTAGACGCGCGCCGGCAAAAACGCACGCCCCCGGCCTCGTGAGGAGGCCGGGGGCGTGGATGCAAAAGGCGCGGAGGCGCGGCTCAGGAGTGGCCGGTGGCCTCGGCGTAGCGCTTGTTCACGAAGTCCCAGTTCACCGTGTTGAACCAGGCCTCCAGGTAGTCCGGGCGCTTGTTCTGGTACTTGAGGTAGTACGCGTGCTCCCACACGTCGATGCCCAGCAGGGGCGTCTGGCCGTGCATGAGCGGGCTGTCCTGGTTGCCCGTGTCGGTGATGTCCAGCTTGCCGTCCGAGCCCACCACCAGCCACGACCAGCCGCTGCCAAAGCGGCCCTTGCCGCCGTTGATCAGCTTTTCCTTGGCCGCGTCCCAACTGCCGAACGCCGTGTTGATGGCCTCGGCGATGGGGCCGGTGGGCGCGCCGCCGCCGTTGGGGCCCATCACCTGCCAGAACAGGCTGTGGTTGGCGTGGCCGCCGCCGTTGTTCTTTACGGCGGTCTTGATGGCCTCGGGCACTTCGTCAAAGCGGCGCATGAGCGCCTCGATGTCGTCGCCGGCCTTGAAATCGGGGTGCTTTTCGAGCGCCGCGTTCAGGTTGTCGACGTACGTCTTGTGATGCCGGTCGTGATGGATCTCCATCGTCTTCGCGTCGATGTGCGGCTCCAGCGCATCGAATGCGTACGGCAGATCCGGTAGGGTGAACGCCATCCTCCACCTCCCTCAGGGTTTGCGGTACCACCGCGGGGCGCCCTGTCCCGTCGCCCCGCTGAACAAGGGCAATCTACGAGGCAACGTCCGTTCCGCCACCCGGGGGAGGCAAGCAAGCGATACTGTGAGTCGGTTCGTTGTTGATCCCGAAAGCGGTCATCGAACCCGCAGACGAGCTGGTGTGCCTCACGGTCTACAAGCGCGGCGCGGTTGAAGGCGTGCGGCGGCTCGCATGCTGAAGCGCCCAACGGCAGCCGCGCACAACTCCCGCGGCTCAGGAACCGCCCGCGCGCGCCGTCTCCGCGGCCGGAGCAGGCGGGGCGGGCGGCGGGGGCACGGTGTCGGGGACCTCCACGAGGCCGCCGCAGTGCGGGCAGCGCAGGGTCTCGGCCTGGTGGCGGCGGCTGAGCTCCTCCACGAACCCCGCGCCCAGCAAGCCGGTGGGGAGGGCGAACATCCCCAGCCCCAGGATGGCGACCAGCGCCGCCAGAAACCGGCCCAGCGCGGTCACGGGATACACGTCGCCGTAGCCCACGGTCGTGATGGTGGCGACCGCCCACCAGAGCGACCCGGGAATGCTCGCGAACTTGTCCGGCTGGGCCCCGTTCTCCGCGTAGTACAGCAGCGACGCGGAAACGAGGAGCAGGAGCATCAGCAGCATCATCGTCGTGAGCAGCTCGTCCTTCTTGGCCACGATCACGCGCCCGAACAGCTGCAGCGCGCGGGAGTAGCGGACGAGCTTTCCGATGCGGAACAGGCGGAACAGCCGCGCGGCCCGCACCACCCGCAGGTCCACGCCCAGGAACGGGAGAATGGCGGGCAGGATAGCCAGCAGGTCGATGAGCGCCAGCGGCGTGAACACGTAGCGCAGGCGGCCCCGCACGGGCGAGGCGTAGCGCGGATGGGCCGTGATGGACCAGACCCGCAGCACGTACTCCGCCGAGAACGCGGCCAGGGAGAACGCCTCGAACCCCGTGAACACGCCGGAAAAGCGCTCGCGGATGGGCTGCACGGTGCTGATCACCATCGCCACCACGTTCAGGGCGATGAGCGCGATGATGAAGACGTCCACGGCGCGGCTGGCGTGGTCGCCGGGGCGCGCCAGCTCCAGCAGCTGATGGACGCGGCGCCGCAGGGAAGAGACGGAGCGTGCACCGACGGCGGGTCGCGGATCGGTCATTCTGCTCGCTCGTTCGATGGGCGCCGCGGTGGACGGCGCTACGGGAGTGGGGTGCACAGGGAGGTCGCGGACCCCGGCCAACGGCGCATACGGATAACGGTGCGGGCCCGCGACAGCAACGGTCCGCTTCGGGGCGATGCCCCTCCCTCGACCGGCTCCGTCCACCCGGCCTGTCCCTGGCGGTCCGCCGCGACCGCTACCCCGCTGCGCCCCCGCGAAGCCGAACGCGCGACATCAGCGCCTCCGGGTGGGTCTCGGCGATCTCCAGCAGCGTGAGGGCCATGCCGTCCGGCTGGCGCTTGCCCTGTTCCCACGCCTTGATGGTCTCCGCGCTCGCGTTGAGCACGCGCGCGAACACGCTCTGCGACAGGCCCAGCTGCTCCCGAATGCGCTGCGTCTCCGGCCCCTGGTACTGGCGGGGCGGCTGCACGACGGTTTCGCGGGCGGTCATGGGCCGGCGCACGCGGGCGGCGGGCTCCCGCTCGCCCCGGCGCACGGCGACCGCCTCCTGAAGCCCCTCGATGAGAAGGTCGCCAAAGTTCTGGTCGGTGACCTTGAGCGCGTCGTTCTTGCTGGCCATTTCAGTTCCTCAGTTTGCCTGCGCCATGTGCCGAAGCCGCTTTCGCGGCCACTCCTCGTGCTCGACCTGCCCCACCAGCGTGCGCACCAGCCGCTTTTGCTCGGCGGTGAGGTTGCCCTGCACGTTCTTGGGGAACGCGAGGATAAAGTAGACGGTGGCCTGCTCCTCGACGTACAGGTAGACCACCCGTGCGCTGCCGCTTTTGCCGCGCCCATCCTGGGCCGCGCGCACCTTTCGCACGCCGGCCGTGTTTACGATCACGGTACCGGCCCGCGGATTGGCGAGGAGCGCATCCTCTACCGCTTTCATCTCCGCGTCCTGGAGCACGCCCTTGCGGGTTCGCTCGAACAGGGCGAGGTAGATGAACTCCAGCATCCCACGGCTCGCTTGCTCCGTAATATAGTACACAGTACCCCACTTCACAAGAGGGTGAAACCGCTCCCCCCGACGGCCCCGTGCCGTCGGCGAAGTTTCGAAAGGGGTGGAGATGGAGAACGGTAGGGCCGATAAAGAACTGTGGATGGATGGCACACAGTGTACACATCTGCGTGCCCGCCGTCAAGTTTTAGTGACCGATGGATGGAGGATGGGGCGGCGGAAGGGGAGTGGAGCTACAGCTGGACCGTGACGGTGGCCTGCTGGCAGGCGGCGGGGCAGCGTCGGCCGTTGGGGTATTCGGATTGGTGCGCGGGGGTGAGCGCCTGCGTGCGCACCCCCGCGGAAGTGGCGACGCAAATCGTCACTTTCTCCGCCACCAGGCCGGTGGCGTACGCGGTGGGACAGGTCTCCCCCGCACGACCGGCAACCCGGGCGCATCGACGCCGATCGCGTCGTCCCGGCCCTACAGCTGCACCGTCACACTGGCCTGCTCGCACGCGCCACCGCAGCGGCGGCCGTTGGGGTACACGGCCTCGTACTCCACGTCGGGGAACTCCTGCGTCCGCACACCGGCGGCGGTGGTGACGCGGACGACCACGTCGTTCCCCTGGAAATCCGCGAAGAAGACCCCCGGGCAGGTCTGCCCCGCCCCGCACTCGAACACCTGCGGCGCGATCCGCAGCTCCGACGAGGCCTCCACGCGGTACGGGCCCGCGGGCGTGCCGCTCAGGCGCACGGCCAGCCCGTCCTCGCAGCCGATGAGCGTGCACGATTGCGTGATGGGATTGCAGCTCGCCAGCAGCACGAGCGTGGTGGCGTGGAGGACGGATCGGATGCGCATGGGGAGCACTCGGCGATGGGACGTTCATCAAGCGGCGGACGCACGGAGAACGATCCACCGCATCGCCCGTGACACGCCGCGCGCCGCGCATCCCGGGACGGACCGGCGCGATCACTCGCCGATGTCCTCGTTCCACAGCGCGGGGTGCGCCGCGATGAAGCGCTCCATCAGCAGGATGCAGGCGGGATCCTGCACCACCTTTACCTCCACGCCGCGCGAGCGCAGCAGCTCCTCCTCGCCCATGAACGTGCGGTTCTCGCCGATGACCACGCGCGGAATGCCGTAGAGGAGGATGGCCCCGGAGCACATGGCGCACGGCGACAGCGTCGTGTAGAGCGTGCACTCGCGGTAGACGCGGGCGGGGTGGCGGCCGGCGCGCTCCAGCGCATCCATCTCCCCGTGCATCACCACGCTCCCCTGCTGCACCCGCCGGTTGTGGCCGCGCCCCAGGATCACCCCCTCGTGCACCAGCACGCTGCCGATGGGGATGCCGCCCTCGCGCAGCCCCTCCTCCGCCTCCTCGCGCGCGGCGCGCATGAACTCGTCCATCCCAAGCCTCCAAGGTGCGTCAGGTGGAATGCCGATCGTCCGCTACGATGCCGCCGGCCGGCCGGCGCAGGCGTCCAGCACGGCGTCGCGGTCCGCTTCCGTCCGCGCGACGGGCGG
>DATING010000940.1:0-3226 GCA_035474555.1 Longimicrobium sp.
TGCAGCGAATTCATTCGCCCGGCGCGGACTCCGCTCCACCTTCCCCGCGGCACGGGAGACGACCAGACCGATCTCACCTCATCGCCGACTCGATGTCCTTCTCCCACGCTGTCCTTACCCCTCCGACGAAGTCCGCATACAGCCGTCCGCGCGGCTATCGCGCCCGCATGGCCATGCTCGCGCTGCTGCTGAGCGTGTCGTCCGCGTGCGAGCCGGCGGCGGACGGGGCTGCGCGCGTCGATCAGGCGCTCGTCAACCAAGGCAGCGTCGCGACGGCAGCGGCGGATTCGGCGGCGATGGACGCGGTGCGGGCGCGGTATCCGGGAGTGCAACTGCGGGCCGCGCAGGCAGAGCCGGTGCCGGGTACGGACCATCGCGCGGCGTCGATCCGGTACGACACGCCGGGCGATGCGGATGCGTATGGCGCCATCATCGCCGTGTGGGGGGCGGACACGGGCCGGCTCGTGTGGACACGCGAGCACCGCGGCGACTTTCCGCCCAATCGCCTGGTGTGGCTGGATGCGGACCGCGACGGGCGCACGGACCTGTTCTTTACCGCGGGCGACGAGGACGTCCTGCTGACGTACCTGTTCACCCGCCGGGCGGGCGAAAACGCGTCCGCAGATTCCGCCTTTACGCTGGCGTACTACAACGGGGGCGGATTCACCACGCTGCTGGACCTGGACGGCGACGGCGCGCCCGAGCTCATCCAGCCGCCGGACAACACCGACGAGGAGTTCGGCGCGCCCGACCCGTGCCAGCCCCCGCACCCGCCGGCCGTGCGGCAGGGCGCCAGCCAGGAATACGCGCGCCTGGCCGGTCCCTTCGACCCGGCGAACGTCCGGTGGTTCGAGCGCGAGGACTTCGCCGCGTGGACGCTGTACCTGCATCAGCCCATCCGGATCCTGCAGCTGCGCGACGGCAAGGTGCGCGACGCCACGGACGACTTCCCGCAGCACCTCCGCTGGCGGGCCGGCCTGCTGGAGCAGCACCGTGCCGTCGCGAACGAGGAATGCCGCGCGGCCATCGACGCCACGCTACGGCACCTGCGCAGCCACGGCGGCTGACGGCCGGGCCGGACGGATCAGACTCCGCTCGCGGATGGAGCGCGGAGGAGTCCCGTCGCGGCAGCACGGGATAGGGGATCGAGTCGGGCCGGAGTCCCGTCGCGACGCACGGATTGAGGACCGAGCCCGGGCGAAGTCCCGGCGCGGCGGCAGCCCTCCGTCCGAGCGAATGAATTCGCCGCTGGAACTTCGTGTGTTTGTTGCAGCGAATTCATTCGCCCGGCTCGAGGTCAGCATCGCGGCCTGGGGTTCGCAAGCCTGGCATCCTGGCTCGGGTTCAGCCCACCCGCTGGACCAATCAGCAGCAGACTGTACGGAGGACGGCGGATGCGAGCGGGTGAGATCCTGGAGGCGTGCGTCTACGCGGACGACCTGGACGCGGCGGAGCGGTTCTACGCGGGCGTGCTGGGGATGGAGGTCGTCACGCGGGTGGAGGGGCGGCACGTGTTCTTTCGCTGCGGCGGACGCGTGTTCCTCGTCTTCAACCCCGCCGCGACGGCCAAGGGCGGCGCCATACCCGGCCATGGCGCAACCGGCCCCGGCCACGTCTGCTTCGCCATGCGCCAGGACGAGATCGAGCCCTGGCGCGCGCACCTGACCGCGCACGGTATCGGCATCGAAACGGACTTCACCTGGCCCGGCGGTGGCCGGTCGCTCTACCTGCGCGACCCCGCCGGCAATAGCGTGGAACTGGGCACGCCCCGCATCTGGAGCATCCCCGACGAGGCAACGTTCGGCGGCGGATGAACGCCGCGAGACGGCCGGAATCCCGCTCCCTCCACGCCATTTGAAACTACCCCGTCGCGACTACGTACTCTCCCGCCGCTCCAGATCCGCCTGCCCACCTTTTCGCCGGAGTCGTGGAGATGCACGGAAGCATCCGCTTTACGGCCGTGGCGCTCGCGTTGCTGCTGGCGGCGCGCCCTGCAGCCGGGCAGGCGTATCCCGCTGCGCCGAGCGACGGCATCGCGGACCTGGCGGACGTGCTCACGCCCTCGGCGGAAGACAGCATGCGCGCCCTCCTGCTCGGCCTGCGCGACGATCCGGGCGTGGACGTGCGGGTGCTCACGGTGCAGAACGTCGCCGGGTTCGGGACCGGGGACGCCACGCCCGAAGCGTTCGCGACCGGCGTGTACAACGCGTGGAAGCTGGGGCTCGATCAGCAGCAGGACGGCGTGCTGGTGCTGCTTTCCGTGGACGACCGGTTCACACGCATCGAGCTGGGCGACGGCGTGCCCGCCGAGCAGGACGCGCGGATGCGGGGCGTGGTGGATGGCGTGATGGTGCCGCGGTTCCGCGACGGCGACATGAGCGGTGGCCTGGTCGCCGGCGTGCTGGCGGTCGCGGAGTCGTTCCGCGCACCCGGGGCCGCGGCCGAGGCCCCTGCGCCGTTGCGGCCGCTCGCGGGTCCCGCGGAGCCGCCGGCCGCGTACACCCCGGAGCCCGCCCCTCCCCTGGGGGCAGGAGAAATCACGTTCGTCGCGCTGCTCATCCTCGTCACGGGCACCGCGCTCGTGATGGGGGTACGATCGCTGTGGCTCTCCGTCCGTCCCCGCCGGTGCCGGAGGTGCCAGGGAACGATGCACCGCCTGGAAGAGCACCTCGACGACGCGCACCTGGACAGCGGCCAGCGGGCGGAAGAGGAGATGGGCTCCCTGGACCACGAGGTGTGGATGTGCACCGCCTGCGGCACGCGGGAGATGGCGGTCCGCGCAGGCCGGTCGCCGGGCGAGCAGCGGTGCCCCAAGTGCCGCTACAGGACCGTGACCCGGACCACCACAATCCTCCGGCGGCCCACGCGCGAGTCACCCGGGCTGCTGCACGTGGACCGGCGGTGCGGGCATTGTGGATGGCACCACGCCGAGAACGCGCCCCTGCCCCCGGTGCGGCCCCCGGCGCCTTCCAGCGGCAGGTCCAGCGGATGGGGCAGCTCGGGCAGTTCCGGTGGCTCCGGCGGCTCCAGTTCGGGCGGATTCGGCGGCTTTGGCGGAGGCGGCGGCTTCGGGGGCGGAGGCGCGGGCGGCAGTTGGGGCGGCGGATCGAGCGGCGGACACAGCTCCGGGCGGGGCTCCAGCGGACGGTGGTGACATCCGCAGGAACGCGGGTTGCGCGGAGAGGGTATCCAACGGCCCGACGTGCGAGCCGATCTGCTCAAAACC
>DATING010000941.1:0-3557 GCA_035474555.1 Longimicrobium sp.
TCGACTGCCGCGCCATCCACAACCCCGGCCGCTACGCCGAGTACGTTCCCCTCTGCGGCTGCGACGAGCCCGTGGCGTACTTCCTGGAGCAGCAGCCCGAGGTGGAGGAGTTCTGGACGAGCGTCCGCCACCTGGTGGAAAGCCACGTGGGCGTGTGGCTCACCCGCGGCTTCAGCTCGCTCTCAGTCTACTTCGGCTGCACGGGCGGGCAGCACCGCTCCGTCTACTTCGCGGAGCGGCTGGCGGCGTTCCTGAACCAGCACTACCCGTCGGTGCACGTGAACGTGACGCACCGCGAGCAGGGGCGCTGGCCGGCGCGCGAGCAGGCCGAGAAGGGCGAGCTGGCCGCCGCCGGCGCGGCCGCGGGCGCCGCCTCCGCGCCGGAGTAGAGCCCGTGGATGCCATGATCCTGGCGGCCGGGCTGGGCACCCGCCTGCGCCCGCTCACCGACCACACCCCCAAGGCGCTGCTGGACGTGGGCGGCATGCCCATCCTGGAGCGGGTGGCGCGCCGGCTCATCGCGGCCGGCGCCGACCGGCTGATCATCAACACCGCCCACCTGGCGGAGCAGATCGAGACCTTCGTCCGGTCGATGGACGGGTTCGGCGTGGAGGCCGTGTTTTCGCGCGAGGACCCGGGGCCGCAGGAGACGGGCGGGGCGCTGCTGGCGGCGGAGGGGCTCTTCCGAAAGGACGCGCCCTTCTTTCTCCACAACGCCGACATCCTGTCCGACATCCCCCTCGGCGACCTGTACGCCGCGCACGTCGCGGCCGGCGATCCGCTGGCCACGGTGGCCGTGCTGGACCGGCCGACCACGCGCAAGCTGCTCTTCGACGACGCGGGGCTGCTGGGGCGCACGGACCAGGGCAAGGAGCTGGACCTGCGCGTCCGCCCCGCCGTGAGCGACGTGCGGGCGATCCCGTTCGCGGGGATCCACGTGATCTCGCCGCGCATCTTCGGACTGCTGACGGAGCGGGGCGCGTTCTCCATCCTGGACCCGTACCTGCGGCTGGCCGGGGAGGGCGAGCGCGTGCTCCCGTACCGGGTGGACGGCCGCACCTGGATCGACATCGGCCGGCCGGAGCAGCTGGAGCAGGCGCGGCGCAACTTTGGATAAACCCTGTACTGGAACGCTCCTTGCCCGCCCGGAATCCTGCTCACAGGTGGGGACGTGCAACCGTACGGGGAGGATGCGATGAGAGGACGGGGGGCTGCGGTGCTGGCGTTGTGCTGGCTGGCCGCGTGCGGGGACAGCGGCGGCGACAGCCCCGATCCCGGGAACGAGACGGCGGAGGTGGGCACGTCGGGCACCGCCACCAGCGGCGACGCCGCGAACGGGGGGACGGAGGGCGGCATGCCCGTGCAGCCCATCACCCGCCCGGAGCAGACGATCGCCGCGGGGACGCTCACGCAGGTGAACAACTCCGGCGTCAACGGGTCGGTCAACCTCCGCGGGATCGGTGAGCAGACGGAGGTGTCGCTCAACGTCACGGGGCTCACGGAAGCCAACCGGCAGCTGCAGGCGTTCGTGGTGCAGGGGCGGTGCGCGCAGTCCGCGGGCGGGCCGGAGGTGGGGCAGATCGGCCCGATCCCCGTGGGTGCGGGGAACGTGGCGGCGCTCACCGACACGCTGGCCGTGCCGCCGGGAACGGTGCTCAACGGCCAGAACGCCCTGCTGATCAAGGGGCAGAACTCCGGCCCGGCCACGCCGCCCCTGGCCTGCGCGGACCTCCCCGACTGGCAGCGTCTTCCGCCCACGGGCTGACGCGCGTACACTGCACGACAGAATGATGCATGCCGCCGCGCGCGTCCCCGCTGGACGCGCGCGGCGCGCACATCCCTGCCCCACCCGCCACCCAGGGGTTCCCCATGCCGCAGACCGTCGTTCTCCCGCGCACCGACACCTGGCCCGCCCTGCCGTACGGGGAATGGAAGGACACCCTCGCCACGCTGCACATGTGGACGCAGATCGTGGGCAAGATCCGCATGACGCTGTCGCCGCCGGTGAACCACTGGTGGCACGTGCCGCTGTACGTCTGCGCGCGCGGGCTCACCACCACCGCCGTGCCGCACGGCGTCCGCAGCTTCGAGATGGAGCTCGACTTCATCGACCACCAGCTGGTGATCCGCACCTGCGAGGGCGCCGTGCGCACCGTGGAGATGCGTCCCCGCACGGTGGCGGACTTCTACGCGGAGGTCATGGGGGTGCTGAACGAGCTCGGGCTTTCCGTGCGCATCGGCACGATGCCGCAGGAGGTGCCGGACCCCATCCCCTTCGAGCAGGACACCACGCACGTGGCCTACGACGCGGAGGCGGCCAACCGGGGCTGGCGCGTCCTGGCGCAGGCGGACCGGGTGATGCGCGAGTTCCGGGGGCGGTACCTGGGCAAGAGCAGCCCCGTGCACTTCTTCTGGGGAAGCTTCGACCTTGCGGTCACGCGCTTCAGCGGCCGCGACGCGCCCGTGCACCCTGGCGCGCCGGGCATCGCGGACGCCGTGACACGCGAGGCGTACTCGCACGAGGTGAGCAGCGCGGGCTTCTGGCCCGGCAACGACCTGTTCCCCGAGCCCGCCTTCTACGCGTACTTCTACCCCGCACCGGATGGCTACAGCACGGCGAAGGTGGGACCGGAGGCAGCGTACTACAGCACGGACATGGGCGAATGGCTGCTCCCGTACGAGGCCGTCCGCACCGCGCCCGACCCCGACGCAGCGTTGATGGAGTTCCTGCGGACGAGCTACGCCGCCGGGGCCGACCTCGCCGGCTGGGACCGCGCCGCGCTCGAGTGCTAGACACACGGAAGCCCGCTCTCGAGATGTCGAGGGCGGGCTTCGCACTTCAGGCGTACTGCGCCTCGCTACGCCGCTGGCCGCAGCACCTCCAGCCCCTCCCCTTCCGCCGCCCGGCACTGCGCGATGTCGTCGCTGACGAAGACGAAAGAATCGTAGTCCGCGGCGGCGGTCCTGGCCTGCAGGGCAGCTGCCAGTTGGACGCTGTCCGCCCCGCGCAGCCGATGCTTTGGGACCAGATCAGCAGCGAGCTCCATGCAGCCCGTTGCGGGCACCACCACAAAGGGAGAGCCCGCGCCGAACTGCAGGCGAATGCGCGGGAGGATGTCCTTGAGCGCAGACGTGCTCAGCCCTTTACGCGCGGCATCGGGGCCAGCCTGCATGTTCGTCACGGCTGAGAACGTCTCCGGGAGCGTCAGGTCACAAACGAGCAGGCGGGTCCAGTCCGGGCGGGCTTTCGCACTGCGGAGCAGATCGCGCACCGTTTTCATCCCCGGCTCTACCGCGTACAGCTTCGCGAACGCCGACGTGTCGAAGAACCAGTGTCTCACGGCTCCACACGGCGAAGGCGAACCACCATGTCACCTAGCGAGGCGCCACCAAGATCCACGGGTTCCGGGAGATCCCAGTCGGGGTTCGGCGAAGGGAGCCGCACATGCACTCCGAGGTCCGCCGCCCGCCGCTGGAATGCGAGCAGGTCGGGAGCGTGCTCCAGATTCGGTTTAGCCTTCGGTGCCGGATCGCTCATCAGCTTCCTCCTCGAGTTC
>DATING010000942.1:0-2743 GCA_035474555.1 Longimicrobium sp.
GCAAGGGCCAGCCGCTGCTGCATGCCGCGCGAGAACGTCCGCACCTTGTCGTCGCGCCGGTCGATGAGCCCCACCTGGCGCAGCCCCTCGTCCACGCGCGCCCGGCGGTCCGGCAGGGTGTAGAGGCGGGCGTAGAAGTCCAGGTTCTCCGCCGCCGACAGGCCGGGATACAGGAACGTCTGGTGCGACAGCAGCCCGATGCGGCGGCGCCACCCCTCGTCCTCCCCGCCCACTTCCATGCCGCAAACGAGCACGGCGCCGCGCGTGGGACGGACGGCGCCGCACAGCATGCGCAGCAGCGTGCTCTTGCCCGCGCCGTTGGGCCCGAAGATGGTGAGGAACTCGCCCCGGGCCAGCGCCAGGTCGATGCCCCGCACCGCCGGTAGCGGCCCGTACATCTTCGTCAACCCGTGCGCCTCCACGGCGGGCGCATCCACGGGGCCTCCCGGCGCGCCGCTCAACGCAGCCGCACCCCGCACCCCGAACAGAACCGGCTTCCCGGCGGGTTCAGGAACCCGCACGCGTGGCGGTCCGGACCCGTGGCCACGCGTCCCCCCTCCGCCGTGCCCGCGCCGTAGCCCACGGCCTCCGCCGCGCGCATGGCCGCCAGGGCCTCCAGCGAAAGCCGCTCCTTCTGCGAGCGGTAGTCCGCCTCGTCCAGCTTGCCGCCCAGGTAGTCGTAGTCCAGCTCCTTGAGCGACGTCAGCGCCACGCGGCGGCGGGCCTCCGCGTCCAGCACGGCGCCGGAAGCCACGTCCAGCAGCAGCGCCTCGCGGCGGGCAGCCAGGGGGCGGATGACGTACGCGGCCGCGCCCAGGGCCAGGAGCAGCGAAAAGACGAACAGCGTCACGCCTCGTCCTCCACCCGGTCGAACTCGCGCAGGGCGGCGTCGAGCCGGGCGCGCTCCTCGTCCGTGACGCCAGCGCCGCCCACCGCGTACACCTGCCCCTGCCCGCGCATGGCCCTGACCCGCGTCCACACGACCACGCTGCCGCCCAGGAGCACGAAGGGGAGCACGAGCCAGGCGAGCAGCCCGGCGCCGCTGCGCTTGGGCACGGCGCGCCACTCCTCGCCGTGGCGGGCCAGCACGCCCTCCACGATCTGCTTTACGCCCTGCCCCTGCGCCGCCATGCCGCGGACGGAATCGCGCAGCGCCTCCGCCGTGGTCGTGGGGCACACCTCCAGCATGAGCCCCGGGCAGAACGGCGACCGCAGCCGGCCGATCGCCTCGTCCGCCGTCTCCTGCGCCTGCGCCGGCGACACCTGCGCCGCGGCGGATGCCGACGCCGTCACGATCGCCGCGAGCACGACGAGAAGGATGCCCGCGCGCCGGACCCGTCCGCGGAGGCGGACTTCGCGATTTTCCAGCGGCGAATTCATTCGCTCGGCCCGGGCTCGGCGTACGGTCTCGATGACATCCATCCTCATGCCTCCACCAGCTCGGCGTCCGCGTCCACCATCTTCTCCACGCGCAGCTTCGGCTTCACGGCGGCGGGACGGGCCGGCTCCGCGCCGGGCCACAGGGCCACCAGCGTGCCGATGGCCATGATCAATCCGCCGACCCAGATCCACGGCACCAGCGGCTGCACCAGCACCTTGAAGGTGACGATGGGGCGGGGGTTGGTCCCCTGCACCACGCCGTTGATGTCGTCGATGCCGGCCAGGATCAGGTACAGGTCCTCGTTCCACGCGCGGCGGATTCCCACTTCCGACGCGACTTCCTCGCGCTGCCGGTACGAGCGCTTCTCCGCCGTCAGCACGCCGGCGGGGCGGCCGTCCTTCGCAACGTTCACCGACGCGATCACCTTGGTCATGTTGGTCGCGGGGTACGCGGACATGGCCTGGTAGGTGAGCGTGTAGGTGTGGCCAAAGGGCGACGCGATCTTCATCTGCTCGCCCGGCCGCAGCGACATCTGCTCCTCCGTGTCGTACGCGGCGCCCGCGAAGCCCATGAACATCACCACGAAGCCGGCGTGCACCACGTATCCACCGTGGCGGCGCCGGTTGCGCTGCATCAGGTGCACGAACGCCACCGGCAGCCCCTCGCCCTCGATGCGCGCCCGCGACCGCGTCCCCTTCCAGAACTCCACCACGATGGTCGTCATGGTGAAGGCGCCCAGGACAAAGGTCAGCAGCGCGTAGGTGTGCCGCACGCCCGACAGCCAGAGGACGGCGCCCACGGCCAGCGCCACGCCCACGGGGGTGGTGAAGTTGCGCACCAGGTTGCGCCCCGTCGCCTTGCGCCACGCGATCACGGGGCCAATGCCCAGCAGCCCCAGCAGCAGCAGCCCCAGGGGGATGTTCACGCGGTTGAAGAAGGGCGGGCCCACGGTGATCTTGGTGCCCGTGATGCCCTCGGAGATGAGGGGGAACATGGTCCCCCACAGCACCGTGAGCATGGCGGCGATGAACACCAGGTTGTTGAGCAGGAACGCGCCCTCGCGGCTCACGGCGCTCTCCAGCCGGTTCTCCGGCTCAAACGCGTCGCGCCGCCACCACACCAGCGCCGCCGAGACGATCACCAGAAAGGAGAGAAAGCCCAGGAAGATCCAGGAGATGGTCAGGTTCTGCGCGAACGAGTGCACGGACTCGATGAGCCCCGAGCGCGTGAGGAAGGTGGCGAAGATGCTCAGCAGAAAGGTGCCCAGGATGAGCAGCACGTTCCACATCTTGAGCATGCCGCGCTTTTCCTGGATCATCACGGAGTGCAGGAACGCCGTCCCCGTGAGCCAGGGGAGCAGCG
>DATING010000943.1:0-3294 GCA_035474555.1 Longimicrobium sp.
CCGATCCGCTCGCCTTCCGTCCCCGGTCCCCCCGCCGCCGCCTCAGATCCCGTAGAACCGCCGTGCATTCTCCGTCGTCCGGGCGGCGAACTCGGCGGGGTCCTCGCCGCGCAGCTCGGCGCAGCGGGCGGCCACGTGGACGACAAAGGCCGGCTCGTTCGTCTTGCCGCGATGGGGGACGGGGGCGAGGTACGGCGTGTCCGTCTCCACCAGGATGCGGTCCGCGGGCACCATCCGCACGAAGTCGGCACCCTCGTACTTCTTGAACGTCACCATCCCCGAGAACGAGGCGTACCACCCCATCGCCAGCGCCTCCTCCAGCAGCGCGCGGCCGCTGGAGAACGAGTGCAGCACGCCCGCGGTCCCCTGCCCCGCCTCGCGCAGCAGCGCCCGCATGTCCTCGTCCGACTCGCGGTTGTGGACGATCACGGGCTTCCCCGTCTCGCGCCCCAGCTCCAGGTGCCGGGCGAAGCTGTCGCGCTGCGCGTCGCGGGGCGAAAAGTCGTAGTGGTAGTCCAGCCCCGCCTCGCCCACGGCCACCACGCGCGGGTGCGCCAGCAGCGTGCGGACGCGCGCGAACGCATCGTCCGAGGCCAGGGACGCCGCGTGCGGGTGGATGCCGGCCGTGGCGTAGACGCCCGGAAAGCGCTCCGCCAGCGCCAGGTCCGCGTCCCAGTCGTCAGGCCCCGTAGCAATGCTGACGATCGTCGTCACCCCCGCCGCCGCCGCGCGCGCGATGATCGCCTCCGCGTCCGGAAGCATGCGTTCGTCCGCCAGGTGCGCGTGCGCGTCGATCAACGTCATGGAAGGCAAAAGTGCGTGAGTGCGTCAGTGCGTGAGTGCGGAAGTGGTTCGAGCCCGGGCCCGCTCCATCCGCGGCGGCGGGAATCTAGGCGGGGCAGGCAGAAAAGCGAACCGCCGCGAGCCAATCAGGCCCGCGGCGGTCACTTCGGAATGCGCCGGTTCAAACTACCGCACTAACGCACTTCCGCACTCACGCACTTCCGTTCAGACGGCGGTCCGCTGCACGCGGGGACGGGCGCTCGTGGACGGCGCCGCCTGCTGCCGCGCATCCTTGTGCGGCCACTTGCTCTGGATGAAGTACAGCACCGGCGACGCCACGAAGATGGACGAGAACGTGCCGATGAAGATGCCCAGGATCAGCACCAGCGCGAAGTCGCGGATCACCGGGCCGCCGAACAGCAGCAGCGACACCAGGGTCACCAGCGTTCCGGACGCCGTGAGCACCGTGCGGGGCAGCGTCTCGTTGATGGCCTGGTTCAGGATCTCCATGAACGTGCGGCCGTGGCGCGGCTTGGCCAGGTCCTCGCGGATGCGGTCGAACACCACGATGGTGTCGTTCAGCGAGTAGCCCACGATGGTCAGGAACGCCGCCACCGTGCCCAGCGACACCTCGTTGCCGATGAGGGCGATGATCCCCAGCGTGATGAGGATGTCGTGCAGGGTGGCCGCGATGGCCGCCAGCCCGAAGCGCCACTCGAACCGCACCCACAGGTACAGCAGCGTGGCCACGAACGAGAGCAGGATCGCCATCAGGGCGTTGAACTGCAGCTCGTTGCCCACCTTGGGGCCCACCGCCTCCGTACGCACGATCTTGTACTGCGTGGGCTGGAACTGCGACGCCAGCACCTGCTGCACCTGCTGCTCCGGCGACTGGGCCAGCGAGCCCTGGAACGCCGCCATGCGGATCACGAACTCGTTGTTGCCGCCGAAGTTGGTGATCTCCCAGTCGTCGTGGCCGGCCGCCTCGGCCGCCCGGCGGATCTGGTCCGCCTGTGCCGGCGCGGTGAACTGGAGCTGCACCAGGGTGCCGCCCTTGAAGTCCACGCCGTAGTTGAGCCAGGACCCGAACTGGCCCACGTTCTTGATCATCCCGGCCAAGCCGGCCAGCAGGAGCACCGCCGTGATGATGTAGGCGCGGCGGCGCCACTGCATGAACGGGTAGTTGGCGTGCTGAAAAATACGCATCTCGTTATCCTCGCCGCGTCAGATGGACAGGCCCTGCGCGGCCGGCGAGCGGCGCTCCAGGTACAGGGTGAACAGGGTGCGCGTCACGAAGATGGCCGTGAACATGGAGATCACGATGCCGACTCCCAGGGTGACCGCGAAGCCCTTGATGGGTCCCGTGCCCACGTAGTACAGGATGGCCGCCGTGAGCAGCGTGGTGATGTTGGAGTCCACGATGGCGCTCAGCGCCTGCTTGAACCCCTCGCTCACGGCCGGGCGCACCTGCCGCCCCGCCTCCAGCTCTTCGCGAATGCGCTCGAAGATGAGCACGTTGGCGTCCACCGACATGCCCACCGACAGCACCAGGCCGGCGATGCCGGGGAAGGTCAGCACGGCGTCCATGAAGGCCAGCGCGCCCAGCGTGTACAGCACGTACAGCGCGAGCGCCGTCACGGCAAAGAACCCGGCCAGGCGGTAGTAGCCGATCATGATGAGCACCACGCCCACCATCCCGATGATGCCGGCGATAAAGCCCGAGTTCACGGAGTCGGCGCCCAGCGAGGGGCCCACGGTGCGCTCTTCCACGATCTTCAGGGGCGCGGGCAGGGCGCCGGCGCGCAGTACCAGCGCAAGCTCCGCCGCGTCTTCCAGGGGCGCCTGGCCCAGGGTGATCTGCCCGTTGCGGGAGATCTGCCCCTGGATGACGGGGGCCGTGTAGACCTGCTGGTCCAGCACGATCGCCATCTGCTTGCCGATGTTGCGCCCCGTCTCGCGCCCGAACACGCGCCCGCCGCGGCGGTTGAGCTCAAAGCTCACCATGGGCCGGCGCGAGTTGGGGTCCGTGGCGGCCACGGCGCTCTCCAGGTACTCGCCCGTCATGAGCGCCTTCTGGTCCACCAGCCACAGCGACCGGAACCCCGGGTTCTCCTCCGCCTCGGGCACGCCCCACAGCATCTCCGTGCCGCGCGGCAGCGCCGCCAGCACGGAAGGCGTCCGCAGATAGCGCCCCATGGCGGCCGTGTCCTTGACGGCCACCATCAGCTGTCCCTCCGCCCCCGCGCTCGCGACCTTGCTCTGGAACGGCGTGCCCGTGGCCGCGGTGGCCGTGTCGGTGCCCTTCTGCTGGAAGGGGCCGCCCGTGGCGGGCGCGGCCGTGCCGCCGCGCTCGTTGGGGAACGCCGCCAGGATGGCGCGCTCGATGCGCGGCAGGGCGTCGCCGATGGCCTCGCCCCGGACGACCTGGAACTCCAGGAACGCCGCCTTGGAGATGACGTCCTTGGCGCTTCCCGTGTTCTGGAGCCCGGCCAGCTGCACGATGATGCGGTC
>DATING010000944.1:0-4439 GCA_035474555.1 Longimicrobium sp.
TCCCCCGCGTTCGGTCCATCCCCTGGCGCACACCGAGCGCATCCGGGCGAAATCCACCGGGCGGACGGGATCACCCGCGGAGAGAAAGCCTCCTGCCGCCTCCCCCGTCCCGTCATACTGTGCCGCGACATCTATGAATCGGCATCCACCATTCCTCCATCGACATTGCGCCCTGCATCGACCGTAAGCCGTTGCGAGTGCAAGGCGCCAATCACGTCCACGGCACTCGCGAGCGCCGTCACGGACCTTGCATCCTACTTCCTGGCGGGTTTAGAATGCGTGCGCAACGCGCCTTCGCATGGGGCAAGGCACGGGATCAAATCGCATCCATCCACCAGCAGGAGAAATCATGAACAAGCTGCGGCTGAGCCTCGACGACCTGTCGGTCGACACCTTCCAGACCGCCGAGCAGGGCGTGTCCCTGCGCGGCACCATCAACGGCAACGAGGCGACGGTGAAGCCCGCCTGCAGCTGGGCATCGCTCAAGACGGACCTGACCTGCTGTCCCTGCACGCCCCGGTTCTGAGCCGGGAGGCCGGCGCCGGACGCCGGAACGCGATCACCACGAACCCGGAGCACGTCATGAACAAGCTGCGGCTGAGCCTGGACGACCTGGCGGTAGAGACCTTTCACACCGGCGACGACCGGGTGCCCCGGCGGGGCACGGTGGACGGCCACGCGGCGACGGTAAAGATCGTCTGCACGGTCTCCCCCACGCTCAAGACGGATTTGACCTGCTGTCCGTGCACGCCCCGGATGTGACGGCCGTACCGGCGCCCGGCCCCTCCGGCCGGGCGCCATCGTTCCCCACTCCCCCTGCGAGGACCGGATGAAGAAGCTCAGGCTGACGGTGGAAGCGCTGGAGGTGGAGTCGTTCCCCACCGGCCGAGCCGAGGGGTGGACGGGCACGGTGGAGGGGCAGGAGCTGGCTCCCACGCCCCCGTTCCTCACCTGCGGGCTGCTGACCAAGCCGACCAACTGCCCCTGCACGCCCCGGTACTGAGGCGTCGGAGGCACTTCATTACCCTTTCGTGGAGGATACTATGAAGAAGCTGGACCTGCGGATCGAGTCGCTGGCGGTGCAGTCGTTCGCCACGGGCGACGCGGAGGGGCAGGCCGGGACCGTGCAGGCCTACGAGGCGCTCGCCACGTGGCCGGCGGCCTGCGACCCCTTCAGCCAGCCGCCGCGCTGCTCCTGATCCGGGACGGATGGCGACGGACGGCGTACGAAGACGGGCCCGGCGGATCGCGATCCGCCGGGCCCGCGTCGTTTTCGTCCCGGGGGACGGTCTACAACATGCCGCGAAGGGTGGCGGCCGCCGCGCGCGCTTCTTCCGTCGTTTCCCCGCCGGCGTGGATGAGCGCCAGCGGCTGTGCCCCCGCCGCGCCCAGGACGACCGTCTCGTGCGTCGTCATCAGCAACGCGGGGAGGGAGCCCAGGTCGGCCACGTGCAGCCGGGCGCCCTCCACCCGCGACGGCCGGGCCCCCGCGAGCGAGGCCAGGCGCCGCAGCGCCGCCACGTCCGCCGGGTCCGCCGGGTCCGCGGGGGCGAGCGCCACCACGCCCACGGTATTGCGCTGGTGGTTGATGACGAGCGTCGCGAGCATGCTGTCGTCGAAGTCCGACGCGGCGACCACGACCTGCGCGCCCTTGGCGACGGCCTGCTCCAGGTACGGGAGCACGTCGGGGAGGTGCTCGCCCCGCAGCTCGCCCTCGATCACCATCACCCACGCGTTCTCCATCCGCGCGTACGGGCCGAACTGCGGCTGGGTGAACGCGTGGCTCGCGAGCACCAGCGGCAGCACCTCGCCCGCTTCCGCCGTGGCGCGATGCAGCGTGCGCGCGGACGCGACCGCCACCACCGGCGCCTGCCGGGGCACCAGCCGCCGCGCCTCGTCCAGCACCGCCCGCAGCCGGCGGGCGGACTCCCTCTCCTGGTCGCTCATCGCCGTCTCCGTTGGAATGCCGTCAGCGCCCCGTGGAGCCAAAGCCGCTCGTGCCCCGCCCGCTCTCCGACAGCGTCAGCGTCTCCTCCACCTCCGGCGCCAGAAACCGCGCGAACACCAGCTGCGCGATGCGCGTTCCGCGGGGGATGGGCACGTCGTCCGCGCCGGCGTTCCACAGGATGACCTTGAGCTCGCCGCGGTAGTCGGGATCGATGGTCGCGGGCGAGTTGGGGAGCGTGATGCCGTGCTTGAGCGCCAGGCCGGAGCGCGGCCGCACCTGGCACTCCACGTCGTCCGGCAGCTCCATGGCGAGCCCCGTGGCCACCAGGCGCCGCTCTCCCGCCCCGAGCACGAAGTCCGGCTCCGCGCTGGCGACGTCGAAGCCCGCGGAGCCGGGCGTCTGGCGCGCGGGGAGCGGCAGGTCGGGGTTGTTCTCCAGGCGGCGAAAGCGGACGATCATCGGCGGCACAGGCGAGGGGGAGATGCGGGCGGACGCGGCAATCTCGCGCGCCCGCGGGATGCACGCAAACGGCCCCGCCGGCTCGATGCCGGCGGGGCCGTTCCGCGGTTGCAGGCTGTAACCTGTCCCCTGTAACCTGTAACCCGCAGTTACAAAGCTGGCTTCCCGACGGGCCCCAGCCTACACCAGCACCTGCTCCACCGGCGTGTACTCCATCCCGAAGGCCTCGGCCACGCCCGTGTACGTGACCTTGCCGTTCACCACGTTCAGCCCCAGGGCGAGCGCGGGGTCCTTGCGGCAGGCTTCCTTCCAGCCCAGGCGCGCCAGGCGCTGCGCGTACGGGAAGGTGGCGTTGGTGAGCGCCAGGGTGCTGGTGCGCGGCACGCCGCCCGGCATGTTGGCCACGCCGTAGTGGATCACGCCGTCGATCTCGTAGATGGGATCCTCGTGCGTCGTGGGACGGATGGTCTCCACGCAGCCGCCCTGGTCCACCGCCACGTCCACGATCACCGCGCCCTGCTTCATGCGCTTCAGGTCCTCGCGCTTGATCAGGTTGGGCGCCTTGGCACCCGGCAGCAGCACCGCGCCCACCACCAGGTCCGCCTGCTCCACCCGCTCCAGGATGTTGTGGCGGTTGCTGTAGATGAGCTCCACGTTGGCCGGCATCACGTCCGACAGGTAGCGCAGGCGCTCCAGCGACACGTCCAGGATGGTCACGCGGGCGCCCAGCCCGGCGGCCATCTTGGCCGCGTGCGTGCCCACCACGCCGCCACCGATGATCACCACGTTGGCCGGCGTCACGCCCGGCACGCCGCCCAGCAGCATGCCGCGGCCGCCGTAGAACTTCTCCAGGTACTTGGCGCCGGCCTGGATGCTCATCCGCCCCGCCACCTCGGACATGGGCGTGAGCAGCGGCAGCTCGTTGCTGGGCAGCTGCACCGTCTCGTAGGCGATGCACACCGAGCCCGAGTCCATCATGGCCCGCGTGAGCTTCTCGTCCGCGGCAAAGTGGAAGTACGTGAAGAGGAGCTGGTTCTCGCGGGTGCGGGGGTACTCCACCGCGATGGGCTCCTTGACCTTCATGATCATCTCGGCGCGGGCCCACACCTCTTCCACGTCGTGCATGGTGGCGCCCACGGCCTCGTACTGCTCGTCCGTAAAGCCGCTCCCCAGGCCGCCGCCCCGCTCCACCATCACCTGGTGGCCGGACTGCACCAGCGCCTCGGCGCCGGCGGGGACCAGGGCGATCCGGTTCTCGTTGGTCTTTATCTCCTTCGGGACGCCGATCAGCATCGTCATGCACTCGTTCAGGGGGCGGTCATACGGCCGAGGCCCGCTCAGTCACGCGGGCGGGCGACAATATACACCCTCAATCCCGTTTGGCGAGTGGTTTAACAAAGTGCGTGAGTGCGGGAGTGCGTCAGTGCGGGAGTGGACCGCACGGGAACGGGATCAGGCGCGCATTTCGTGATCCTGTTCATCCTCCATGATCACGTTCCCGGGGGATGGGATTCGCCTTGATCCTGCGCGCGGCCTCCCCGGCACGGATCGCCGCGAGGGGACGCCGCCGGACTATCCAGTGATCTCGTACGGCTTCGTCCAACACCGTGCGCGAGTGCGGAAGCGGGTCGTGCGGAAACGTGATCATGAGCGGCCGTCGTGATCACGTTAATCCCTCATGATCACGTTCCCGGGGGATGGGATTCGCCCGGCTCCAGCGCGCGGATCACCCGGCACGGATTGCCCGCGGCGAACACGCCTTCGGGAACGTCCTTCGTCACCACGCTCCCCGCGCCGATCACGGAACGGGAGCCGACGGTTACGCCGGGAAGGAGGATGGCGCCGCCGCCCACCCACACGTCGCTGCCGATGACGATCGGCTTGCCCGCCTCCAGCCCCGCGCGGCGCTCCGCGGCGGCCAGGGGATGCGTGGCCGTGTAGATCTGCACCGCGGGCCCGAACATCGTGTCGCTGCCGATGGTGACCCGCGCCACGTCCAGCACCACGCAGTTGAAGTTGAAGTACACGCGGT
>DATING010000945.1:0-4534 GCA_035474555.1 Longimicrobium sp.
AGACCAGCACGAGCCGCCCGCCGCTCCTCCAGCAGGAAAAGATCTCCTGGAACGAGACGTCGAACGAGAGCGTGGTGAACTGCAGGGTGGCGGATGCGCCCGGATGCATCCACTCCCGCTCCTGCCACGCCAGCAGGTTGACGAGCGGCCGGTGCGGCATCGCCACGCCCTTGGGCCGCCCCGTGGATCCCGACGTGTAGATGACGTACGCCAGCTGATCGGCGGATACCGCGACGCGCGGCCGGTCCGCCGGTGCGCGCGCGATCTCCGCCGCGTCCGCATCGGTCCGCACCACCGTCGCGCCGCTCGACGGGAGCGCATCCGCCAGGCTGTCCTGCGTCAGCAGCACGCGCGCGGCGGAGTTTTCCAGCATGTACCCCAGCCGCTCGGCGGGATACGCGGGGTCCAGGGGGACGTACGCCGCGCCGGCCTTGAGGATGCCGAGGACGGCGGCCATCATCTCCGGCCCGCGCTCCAGGCACAGCCCCACGCGGTCGTCCGGGCGCACGCCGAGGGCGACCAGGTGGTGCGCCAGCCGGTTCGCGCGCGCCTCCAGCTCCGCGTACGACACGTGCTCGCCGTCGCGGGTGATGACGGCCGGCGCGTGCGGCGTGCGATCCGCCTGCGCCTCGAACCCGGCGTGGACGCTCCCGTCGCGCGGGTAGTCCGCCCCCGTCGCGTTCCATCCCTGGAGGACGAGGGCGCGCTCCGCATCCGGCAGCAGGTCCAGGGCGGAGATCCGCCGCTCCGGCCCCGCGGCCATCCCGGCCAGCAGGCGCTGCAGGTGGACGGCCGCCCGCTCCATCGTCCCCGCATCCCACAATTCCGTTCGATACGAGAAGCGGCCGTGCACCCGGCCGTCCTCCTCCACCAGGGTGAGCTGCAGGTCGAACTTGGCGATCTCCGATTCCGGGTCGATGAGCTCCAGCGCCGCATCGCCCATCCGCAGCGACCACGACTCCGCGTCCTGCATCACGAAGAGCACCTGGAAGAGCGGCGCGTGCTGCAGCGACCGCTCCGGCGCCAGCTCCTCCACCAGCCGCTCGAAGGGCAGGTCCTGGTGCGCCTGCGCCTCCAGCACCGTCTCGCGCACGCGGCCGAGGAGCTGGCGGACGGTGGGGTCGCCGGACAGGTCGCCGCGCAGGGTCAGCGTGTTGGCAAAGAAGCCGATCAAGCCCTCCGTCTCCAGCCGCGTGCGGTTCGCCACCGGGCTGCCGACCACGAGGTCGTCCGTCCCCGCGTAGCGCCCGAGGAGCAGCTGAAGCCCCGCGAGCAGCCCCATGTACAGCGTCGCGCCCGATTCGCGGCAGAGCGCGCGCAGCGCCCGCGCCGTCTCGTCTGGGAGCGCAAAGGCGTGCGTGGCACCGCGCGCGCCGGGGACGGCCGGGCGCGGACGGTCCGTGGGGAGCTCCAGCACGGGCGGCGCGCCGGCCAGCGTGCCGCGCCAGTAGGCCAGCTGCGCATCCAGCACGTCGCCCGTGAGCCAGGCGCGCTGCCACACGGCGTAGTCCGCGTACTGCACCGGCAGCGGCGCCAGCGGGGAGGACAGGCCCCGCGCGAAGGCGTCGTACAGCGCCGCGACCTCGCGCACCAGCACGCCCAGGCTCCACCCGTCCGACACCACGTGGTGCATGGTGAACAGGAGTGCGTGGTCGTCCGCGCCCAGCCGCAGGAGCGTGCTCCGCAGCAGGGGCCCCGCCGCCAGGTCGAACGGACGCGCGGCCTCCGCCGCGGCCAGGGCGCGCACCTCCCGCTCGCGCGCGTCCTCCGGCAGCGCGCGCAGGTCCACCTCCGCCAGCGCGGCGGACCCGGACGATTCGATCACCTGCACCGGCTCGCCCGCCACGCCGGCGAAGCGCGTGCGCAGGGATTCGTGCCGCGCCACGATCTCGTCCAGGGCGCGGCGCAGGGCGTCCGTGTCCAGTGCGCCGCGGATGCGCAGGGCCGCCGGCATGTTGTACGCGGCGCTCCCCGGGTCCAGCTGGTCGATGAACCACAGCCGCTGCTGCGCGAACGAGAGCGGCAGCGGCCCGTCCCGCTCCACGGGGACCAGTGGCGGCGCGGAGGTGCCGCACGCCGGGCGCGGCAGCCCGTCCGTCCCAATCGCATCCACCCGGGCCGCAAGCGCCTCCACCCGCGGCCCGTCGAACAGGGCGCGCAGGGGCAGGTCCACGCCCAGCAGGTCGCGGACGCGACTCACCACGCGCGTGGCGATGAGCGAGTGCCCGCCCAGCGCGAAGAAGTCGTCGCGCGTGCCCACGCGCTCCACGCGCAACACCTCGGCGAAGATCCCGGCCAGGACCTCCTCCGTCCGCGTGCGCGGCGCCACGTACGCGTCCGGCTCAGCGGCCGACGCGTCCGGCGCGGGGAGGGCGCGGCGGGCCACCTTGCCGCTGGGCGTCAACGGAAACGCGTCCAGCACCACCAGCGCGGACGGCACCATGTACTCCGGCAGCCGCTCCGCCACGTGCGCGCGCAGCATCGAGGCAGACGGTTCCGCACCCGGCGCCGCGACTACGTATCCCACCAGCCGCCGGTCGCCGGGCGCGTCTTCGCGGACGATGACGACGGCCTCGCGCACGGCGTCGTGCGACTCCAGCGCCGCCTCGACCTCGCCGGGCTCGATGCGGAAGCCGCGCACCTTCACCTGGTCGTCCGCGCGCCCCAGGAACTCGAGTGCGTGAGTGCGTGAGTGCGTCAGTGCGTCGGTGGATTCCGTCCAGCGCACGCGGTCGCCCGTCCGGTACGCCCGCGCGCCGGGAGCAGCGGAGAACGCGTCCGGGACGAAGCGCTCCGCCGTCAGCGCGGGGCGGCCGAGGTAGCCGCGGGCCAGGCAGGCGCCGGCCAGGTACAGCTCGCCCGGCACGCCGACCGGCGCGGGCTCCCCCGCCCCGTCCAGTACGTAGCCGCGCGCGTTCGCCACCGGTCCGCCGATAGGCGGCAGCAGCGGCCACGCGTCCGGCGCCCCCGCCAGCGTCAGCGCCGTCGCGACGTGCGTCTCCGAGGGGCCGTACTGGTTGCTGAGCGTCGCCCCCGTCCGCGCGAAGAAGCGGCGGATGGGCTCCGTCACGCGCAGCTGCTCGCCCGCCGTCTGCACCTCGCGCAGGGCACGGGGGACGATGCCGTGCTCCTCCGCCAGCTCCGCCACGTGCTGCAAGGCCACGTAGGGGAGGAAGAGGCGTTCGATCCGCTCCTCGTCCAATCGCCGCAGCACGGCGCCCAGGTCGCGCCGCTCCTCCTCCGCCACGAGCACCAGCCGCCCGCCGCTGAGCCAGCAGGAGAAGATCTCCTGGAAGGCGACGTCGAACGACAGCGTGGTGAACTGGAGCGTGGTGGATGCGGACGGGTGCTTCCATTCCGCCGCCTGCCACGTGAGCAGGTTGACGATGGGCCGGTGCGGCATGGCCACGCCCTTGGGCCGGCCCGTCGATCCGGAGGTGTAGATGACGTACGCCAGCCCGTCCGGGTGCGCGCCGCTGGCGATGGGCTCGGCAGATTCCGCCGCGATCATGTCCGCGTCTGCATCCACCCGCACCAGGCGCGCGTCCGTCGCCGGCAGCCCCTCCGCCACCGCGCGATCGGTGATCAGCACGGGCGCGGCGGAATCCGCCAGCATGTAGGCGATGCGCTCGGCGGGATACCCGGGGTCCACGGGGACGCACGCCGCGCCGGCCTTCATCGCCCCGAGCACGGCGATCATCATCTCCGGCCCGCGCGGCAGGCAGATGCCCACCCGCGCGTCCGGCCCCACGCCTTCCCGGCGGAGGTGGCGCGCCAGCCGGCTGGCGCGCGCATCCAGCTCCGCGTAGGTCAGGCTGCCCTCCGCCCAGGCGACGGCGGGCGCGTCCGGCGTGCGGGCGGCGGCCTCCGCGAAGAGGTCGTGGATGCAGGCATCCGCCGGGTAGGCCGCGGCGGTCGCGTTCCATCCATCCACCACCCGCGCGCGCTCCTCCGCGCCGAGCATGGGCAGGCGGGCAAGGCGCGCGTCGGGGTCGCGGACGATGCCGTCCAGCAGCGTGCGGAAGTGCCCCAGCATCCGCTCAATCGTGGACGCGTCGAACAGCTCCGTGCGGAACTCCACGAAGCCGTCCAGCGTGCCGTCGCGCTCGCCCAGGGCCAGCAGCAGGTCGAACTTGGCGGACTCCGACCCCGTCTCGCCGTTCTCGATGAGGACGTCGCCCATCCGCAGCGCCTCGCGCGGGGGGGCGTTCTGAAAGACGAGCATGGCCTGGAACAGGGGCGTGGAGCCCCCGTTCCGCTCCGGGTCCAGCGCCTCCACCAGCCGCTCGAAGGGCAGGTCCTGGTGCGCGTGCGCCCCCAGCGTCGCCTCGCGCACCCGGCCCAGCAGCGCGCGGAACGTGGGATCGCCGGACAGGTCCGTCCGCAACACCAGCGTGTTGGCGAAAAAGCCGATCAGCCCTTCCGTCTCGCTGCGCGTGCGCCCGGCGATGGGCGTGCCCACCAGCACGTCGTCCTGCCCCGCGTAGCGCCCCAGGAGCACGGCGAACGCCGCCAGCACGGTCATGAACAGCGT
>DATING010000946.1:0-4769 GCA_035474555.1 Longimicrobium sp.
ACCTGAACGAATGCTTCGGGTCCGTCTTTTTTCGTCCAGCACCAACCCTCGAGAACCGGAGAGCGGCGTATCAACGAGAAGATGCGTGTGAACCGGCAGATCCGGATCAGCCCCGTCCGCGTGATCAGCACGGACGGCGAGCAGCTCGGAATTCTGCCGATCGAACGGGCGATGGAGATCGCGGAAGAGCAGGGGCTGGACCTGGTCGAGGTCGCACCCATGG
Source organism: Longimicrobium sp. (assembly GCA_035474555.1). GTDB lineage: Bacteria > Gemmatimonadota > Gemmatimonadetes > Longimicrobiales > Longimicrobiaceae > Longimicrobium. Next base: position 224 of record DATING010000946.1, read on the forward strand.
CTCGTCCGCCGGTCTGCCGCATCATGGACTACGGCAAGTTCAAGTACGAGGAGCAGCGTCAGGCGCGCGAGGCGCGCAAGAAGCAGCACCACGTGCAGCTGAAGGAAGTGAAGATGCGCCCGGGAATCGAGGATCACGACTTCGACTTCAAGGTGCGCCACGCCAAGAAGTTCCTGGAGGAAGGGAACAAGGTCAAGCTCACCATGATGTTCCGCGGGCGCCAGATGGCCCATCCGGAGTACGGGCGCAAGGTGCTGGACCGTGTGTTTCAGGAGCTGCAGGAAGTCTCGAAGATCGAGGCTCACCCCATGCTCGAAGGCCGCAGCATGGTGATGGTGCTCGCCCCCACGGCGAAGCCCCCTCAGCAGCAGCAACAACAACAGACCAGCCAACCTCCCGCCGCTGCTGCGGCGGTGGACGAAAGGTAGTACGATGCCCAAGATGAAGAGCCACCGCGGCGCTGCCAAGCGCTTCAAGGTCACGGCCAAGGGCCGTGTGAAGCGTGGAAGCGCGTTCACCAGCCACATCCTGACCAAGAAGTCGCCGAAGCGGAAGCGGAACCTGCGCGGCACCACCATGCTCGCCAAGGCCGACGAACAGCGCGTAAAGCGTCTGCTCGCCAACTGACTTTCGCCGACCTACGATTTCTTAGAACGGGAGGGCTGAAATGCCGCGTGTAAGCACCAACGTTGCGCGACTCAAGCGCAAGAACCAGATCCTTGCCCAGGCCAAGGGCTACTTCGGCCGCCGCAAGAACCTGTACAAGACGGCCAAGGAGGCCGTGGAGCGCGCACACAAGTACGCGTACCGCGACCGCAAGAACCGCAAGCGCGAGTTCCGCCGCCTGTGGATCGTCCGCATCAACGCGGCGGCCCGCCTGAACGGCCTTTCGTACTCGCGGCTGATGGACGGCCTTCGCAAGGGCGGCATCGAGATCGACCGCAAGGTGCTGGCGGACATCGCCGTGCGCGATCCCAACGCCTTTGAGCAGATCGCCAGCGCCGCCAAGACGAGCCTGGCTGCCTGACGGCTTGTTTTGGGGATCGCGGCGCCGGGGGATTCGTTCCTCCGGCGCCGCTTTCGTTTGCGGGACGGGGGAACTGCGGGTTACAGGGGACAGGTTACAGGGTACAGCCAGCAACTGCGGTTGTCGTTATGGCTGTCCCCTGTCCCCTGTAACCTGTCCCCCGCAGTTCCGGGCTGAACTGCGGGTTACAGGGGACAGGTTACAGGTTACAGCGGGCAACTGCAGTTGCCGTTGGTGGCTGTCCCCTGTAACCCGTAACCTGTCCCCCGCAGTTCCGGGGTAGCCAAACGCCCGCACAGGGCTCAATTTGCAGGACGAGAATGCCCCGCTCAATGGAAGGACCATGATCACGCCATCCATCCGCCGCGCCGCCTGCGCGGGCATGCTCCTGCTGGCGGCCTGCGAGCCGGACACGGACGCGCGCTTCATCGCGGCCGGCGCGCGCAACGGCGTACAGATCGAGCAGGTGCCCCTGGCGCGGCTGGTGCCCGCCGTCCCCGCGGGCGACGTGGAGCAGGGGCGGTGCGACGCGTCCCACCGCCAGCCCATCGGCGTGGGGATCGTGCAGATGAGCTTTCCCGCGGCGGAGGGTGAGATCGCCACGGCGTCGGTGATGCTGGACGCGGACGGCGGGGTCATGACCTACTCCGAGCTGCGGCAGACGGCGGCGGGGACCACCTCCGTCCTCATCAACACGCTGGAGGGCACGGGCGGCGCCACCAACGTCACGGACGGCGGGGCCCGGGTCGTGATCGGGCGGGGGACAGCGGAGGAGGCGCTGCGGAGCGAGGTGCTGGGCACCCCGTCGCGGCGCATTGAACGGATGCTGGCGCGCTGCGGCCGGCCGGGCGAAACGAACGGACAATCCTGAACACGCACAGGGCCATGGCGGTCGACGAGCTGATCGGGCAGTTGAAGGCGCTGGAGGGCGAGGGCGCGGAGGCCGTGCGCGCCGCGAGCGGGGCCGAGGCGCTGGAGGGGCTGCGCACAGAGTACCTGGGGCGCAAGGGCCGGCTCACGGGCATCCTGCGCCGCCTGGGCGAGCTTTCCGCCGAGGAAAAGCCCGTCGTGGGCGCCGAGGCCAACCGGGTCAAGGAGGCCCTGAACGCCCTGCTGGAGGAGCGCGAGGCCGCGTTCGCCGGCACAGCCGACGAGGGGCCGCGCATCGACCTCTCCCTCCCCGGCCGGCAGCGCTGGCAGGGCGGCGTGCACCCCGTGACGCTGGTGATCGACGAGATCTGCGACATCTTCCGCGACCTGGGGTTCAGCCGCGTGGCGGGGCCGGAGGTGGAGACGGTCGAGTACAACTTCAGCAAGCTCAACACGCCGCTGGACCATCCCGCGGCCGACATGCACGACACCTTCTACCTGGCGGACGGGGTCGTGCTGCGCACGCACACGTCGCCGGCGCAGGCGCACGTGATGGAGGCGTTCGCGCCGCCCGTGCGCGTGGTCGTGCCCGGTATGGTGTACCGCCGCGACCCGTACGACGCCAGCCACGCGCCCGCGTTCGCCCAGCTGGAAGGGCTCGCCGTGGACGAGGGGATCACCTTCTCCGACTTCAAGGCGACCATCAGCGAGTTCGTGCGCCGCTTCTTCGGCGCAGACGCCAAGACGCGCTTTCGCCCCTCGTTCTTCCCCTTCACCGAGCCGTCGGCGGAGGTGGACGTGTCGTGCCGCATCTGCGCGGGCGCGGGGTGCAGCGCGTGCAAGCACACGGGGTGGATGGAGATCATGGGCGCCGGCATGGTGCATCCCAACGTCTTCGAGAACGTGGGCTACGACCCGGAGAAGTACACGGGCTACGCCTTTGGCATGGGCCCCGGCCGCATCGCCCTGCAGCGGTACAAGCTGCCGGACATCCGGCTGCTGTACGAGGGGGACATGCGGTTTTTGGGGCAGTTCGGTTGAGGGAATAGGGAATAGGGAATAGGGAATAGCCTGCAACGGCATCTGCACGGCGTTCCCGTTCCCCTCCCAGTACCTCGAACGGAGAGACTGAGCAACGACAAACAACCGGGAGCAGGGCAGGGACTCGGCGGATCAACGGCCCGCTATTCCCTATTCCCTATTCCCTATTTCCTGGCCGTCAATGAACATCTCCTATCGCTGGCTGCACTCCATCGCCCCGGGCCTGCAGGGCACCCCGCACGAGCTGGCGGAGCGGCTGGCCATGCTCGGCGCGCCCGTGGACGAGGTGGTGGACCTGGGCGCGGACATCGGCGACGTGGTCATCGCACGCGTGGAAGACGTGCGCCAGCACCCCAACGCCGACCGCCTGCGCATCTGCACCGTCAACGCCGGGAGCGGCGACCCGCTCCAGGTGGTGTGCGGCGCGCCCAACGTGGAGGCGGGCGGCCTGTACCCCTTTGCCCCCATCGGCGCCACGCTGCCGGGCGGCATGGAGATCAAGCGGGCCAAGCTGCGCGGCGAGGAATCCCAGGGGATGCTCTGCTCCGCGCGCGAGCTGGGGCTGGGGCGCGACCACGGCGGATTGATGACGCTGCACGGCGACTTCGCCCCCGGGGCCAACTTCCGGGAGGCGCTGGGGCTGGACGACTGGCGGCTGGTGGTGGACGTGACGCCCAACCGCGGCGAGCTGCTGTCGCACCTGGGCGTGGCGCGCGAGCTGGCCCCGCGGGGCGAGGACGGCATCGAGCTCCCGAAGTTCCCCAACGACCGCGGCCACGCCTGCCCCGTCAAGGCCGGCAAGCGCGAGGCGGACGCACCGGGGATCGAGGTCGCCATCGACGATGAGGAGGGCTGCTCGCGCTACATGGGCGCCGTCATCCACGGGGTGGAGGTGTGCCCGTCGCCGGAGTGGCTGGCCACGCGGCTGCGCGCGGTTGGACTGCGCCCCATCAACAACGTGGTGGATGCCACCAACTACGTGCTGCACGAGCTGGGGCAGCCCATCCACGCGTTCGACCTCCGCCTGCTGCGCGGGGGGCGGATCGCCGTGCGCCGCGCCCACGCCGGCGAGACGCTGACGACGCTGGACGGCGCCGAGCGCACGCTGCTGGAGACGGACGTGGTGATCGCGGACGGCGAGGGCGCCGTGGCCCTGGCCGGCGTGATGGGCGGGCAGGACAGCGAGGTGAGCGAGCGCACGACGGACCTGTTCATCGAGGTCGCGCTCTTCGACGCCCGGCGCGTCCGCAAGACGGCGCGGCGGCTGGGGCTGAACACGGACGCGTCGCACCGCTTCGAGCGCGGCGTGGACCCCGAGGGGCAGCCCACGGCCATGCAGCGCGTCATCGAGCTCATCCTGGCCGTGGCGGGCGGGCAGGCGGCGGGCGCCGTGGACCTGGTCCCGCACCGCTTCGAGCGGCGCGCAATCGGCCTGCGCGAGGAGCGGGCGGAGAAGGTGCTGGGCATCTCCCTGACCCCCAACGAGATCCGCGACCTGCTGGAGCCCATCGGCTTCGACGTGAACACGCGTCCCAAGCCCATCCGCGTGCTCGTCCCCGGCTTCCGGCCGGACGTGATGGGCGAGATCGACCTGGTGGAGGAGATCGC
>DATING010000947.1:0-6610 GCA_035474555.1 Longimicrobium sp.
CCGTTCCGTGTGCGTCCGTGGCCGGCGCGGCCGCGGGGAGCGGCGCGCCGGTCGAGCACCCTGCAAAGCCAGGGGTCCAGCACCGGGATGCGGGCTCCGCTCCGTTCGGCGCCCGCAACATGCACGGCACACGGGCGGGGACACAAGCAGGGTGTCATGCCCGGCTCGCTGTCTCATTCGCGCCGCCGGGCAGCCGCACGCGACTCCGCGTATCCGGCCCGGAAGTCTCCCCACGCCTTTCCGATGGCCTGGCCCAGGCGGTACCAGCGACTTCTCACCTCGATGCGCCGGTACTCGAACGAGGTCCTCCAGGCGCTTTCACCCGCCGCGAAGGACTGGAACGCCGTAATCACCTCCTCCGCGGACAGGTCTTCGCGGACGGTGCGGAAGTGATTGGCCAGGCTCCCCTCCTGGTGCTCCAGCAGGTAGCCGGACGGCGTCCACAGCGTTTGCATGAAGGCCAGGGAGTCCCGGTTCTCGTAGAGGATCGCGAACGGATCCTCCTGCCCCTCCAGCGCGGGGATGATGGCCTGGAACGCCGCCGGGGAGGCCGGCACGCCCTCGAGATCCACGGCGGTCGTGATGATCATCAGGCTCGCAATTCACAGGTGTGCGGCGCTCCCGGCACGCCATCCACCACGCGCAGGCGAACGACGGACGGCACGAATCCCCGGCGGATGCACGGCGGCGGCCCGCGCGGGGAGCGGTCAATCGGGCTCGGGACCCGTATCGACGTAAGGCGCGATGGCGGCGGCGAGGCGCTCCACGAGCAGCTCGTCCATGTACGCGTATTCGTCGGGGATGTGGAGCGTCACCACCTGCCTGCCCCGCAGCTCGTCCGGGTACTTGGCTTCCAGGCGGCGCAGGTGCTTCTTCTCCATCACGAACACCACGTCCGCCCACCCGATGTGCCCGGGCCGCACCCGGATGCGCGCGCCCGGCTCGGTGCCCACGGAGCGCACCTCGTGGCCGTTCACGCCGTCGAACACGGTCTCGGCCGTAAGGCTGCGCTGCCGGTTGCGGCTGCAGACGAAGAGGAGCTTCACTGCTTCACGGGAGATTGCACGGGATTCGGCACGCGCGCCGTCCGCACGGCGGCAGCGCGCGTGGAAGATCACGGCGACGAGCCGGGAGTCGGCCCGTCGCCCGGCAGTACGTTCACGGTCGCGCAGAGGCTTCAGCGCTCCGTGCCGGATGCCGGAAAGGCGGTGCGGAAGAGGTGGGCGAAATCAACCGTGGTACGCGCCTCACGGTCACCGATCTGGTCCGCCAAGTCGCGCGCCGCGCCCCCGGGCGCCCCCGCGGCCAGGACCCTGCCCTCCGGGTGAAAGCGGCGGTACAGCTCGTATTCCGCCGCCACCCCCTGCATCCCTCCCACGAACACGGCCGCGTGCAGGTCGTCCCGGGACAGCATCTGCTCCCGCATCTTCAGCAGGCTGGCTTCGCGATCTTCGGGCACGGCATCGACGAGGACCGCGTTGCTGAACCGCTTGTTCTCCTCGGGAAACCACTCGGCGAAAAAGCGGCTCTGGTACAGGGTGACCGAGCGGGCGTATTCCACCCCCAGGTCTTCGCAGATCGTCCAGATCATCGGCGTGATGGCGGGATGTCCGCCCCACACCAGGTGATGGTCCCGGATGACCGCCGCGACGAGCTCCCGCACGGCGACCTGGATCAGGAAGGGATCGGCGGTCTCGTGGTAGTGGCCCCGCCCCGGCACCGGGACGCTGGCGGAAAGAAAGATGGCGGTCATGGCTCAGTCCACCCAGTCGCCAAGATCCCACGCGGCCTCCGAGGCCCGGATCCACCGTGGTCGGGCGATCTGCTCCCCCAGCCACGCCAGGTGGTCCAGCCAGTCCTTGTGCAATCCGACATGGTCATAGAGCACGACCGAGCGCCGGTCCGAACTGAGCGAAAAAGCCTGGTGCAGCGACAGGGAGGTGGGCACGCCCACCGTGGGGAACGCGACCAGCTGCCTTCCATCCCGCAGCGTCAGGTACACCCCGTTCCCGATCCCAATCCCTTCCATGCGTCCTTCGATCCGTTCCACCGACTTCACCAGGCCGCTGACGAGGTTCGTCCGGCGAACGGCGATGCTCTTGCCGCGCAGCAGTTCCAGCTGACTGCACACGCCCGCGACCGCATCGGCCGTCAGGGTGCCGCTGGCACGATCGACGTCGCCATCCGCGAGCACCACCTGGCTCGCGGTGGAGGTGCGGGGAGACGCGGCGCAATCCGGCCAGCCGACGCGGAGCACCGCGATGCTCTTGGCCAGCGCGCGGCCGTACTCCGCGGCCGTCCACCGGCTCGCGAAGTACGTCTGGGTGTCCAGCATCACCAGCACGTCCGAGTCACAGAGCCGGTGCCACAGCGTGGACTGGAAGTCGTCCCCGGGGGCAACGCCGTGCGTGTCCAGAAAGACGTCGAACTGGCGCGCCGAAAACGCATCGAACAGCTGGAGTGCGGCCGCACGGGCCTCGTCCCGGCGATAGCTTACGAACACCCGTCGCTGGCGGGGGAGCAGGCCCGCGCACTCCAGCAGCGCGGTGGCGACCCGGCGCGCGCCCGCTTCCGCGTACACCAGGGCATTCAGCCCGCGAAGCTCCGACGGGAGCTCCGTGCTCGCACGCGAGAGCGCGCTCACCACCGGGACGATGGGGACCGAGCGCTGGAGGTCGGCCAGTCCGGCCGGGGGGCTGATCCCCGGGGCCCCGAAGAAGAGCGCGGCGGCGGAGCGGAGGCCGGAGGGCGCAAAGACCGCCGGGCGGACGTGCCAGGCGACGTCGGTACCCAGCGCCAGGCCGAACTGCGCGATCAGGTCCGCGACCAGCCCGCGGATCTCCGCCTCCTGCTCCGCCGACGGCTCGCCGAGGAGGGCGAGTTCGTACGCAGCGGTCATTGTCCCTCACTGTACGATGCGATCCATGAACACGGGTGAGGTAATCGCCCGGCGGCTCCCCCGCAAGCCGGTCCGGAGACCTGCTCCACGCAGGGGAAGACGTCCGGGCGTCACCCCGGCCTGCGCCCCTTGCCCCTGGGCGTGTTTTTTCCGGCCGGCCGCCGTCCCGAGCGCCGCGGCGTGGTGGGCTGGCCCGTCGTCTTCGCGGCTGATTTCCGGGGGCCCGAGCGCTTTGCTGCAGCCGGACCGCCGGCTCCCTTCTCGGGAGCCGGCTTGCGCGGACGGGAGGCGCGTGGAGGCGGGTCCTTACGGGTGCGGGCGGAATCCTTCGTCGCGACCGATTCCGGCCCCGGCGATCCGCTCGCGGGCTTCGGGCGCTTGGCCGCGGGCTTCTTCGCGGGCGGAGGACCGGCCTTCTTCGCGGGCGGAGAACCGGCCTTCTTCGCGGGCGGAGAACCGACCGTGCCCTCGGACGCCCCCTTCTTCCGGGGAGCCGGCTTGCTCCTCGGCTTCGCGGCGCCCGGCTTGCCCGCGGCGGTCTTGGCCCGTGCGAGATAACGCTCCAGCGAAGTGATCAGCCGGTTTACGTCCGTCCGCCATGTGGCATGGCTGAGAGTGACCGCGTTCTTTCCCGCGAGTGCTGCGAGCTCCGGCGGCAGTTTGTCGACCCTGGGCATCCTGGCACCCCCCACGAGCACGGGGATGAGCCGCTTCCGCGCCTTCAGCGCCGCGAGGATCTCCCGGCGGACGAAGTCGTCCTCGTCCTTCAGACGCGAATCCACCCACCGCGGGCCAATCACCACCAGCACCACCCGGGAGCGAAGCAGGGTGCTCTGGATCACCTGGTCGAAGTCGACCCCCGGGTACAGGTCTTCGACGTCGATGAACACCGCCCGTTTTCCGAACCGGTCCATGAGCAGGTCGTGCAGGCGTCCCGCCTGCCCTTCGCTGTCCTGGCGCCGGTAGCAGATAAAGATGTCGGCCATCGATTCGGTGCGGTGCTTTCGGGGAGGGCTGCTGGAGACCACGCTTTGCACGCAGTCCGCGGGCCAGGCCCCCGCCGCATCCAGCTGGACTCGGGCTGATCCCCCTCACGCGCAGATCCACGCGCGGCGTGCCTGCCCGCCAAACGACAAACCCGTTCGAGAACCGCGCTAGAGTGGGTGCTGCCCCGGCAGGGAGCGACGCACGATCTGCCAGTCGACCGCGGACTTGCCCCTGCGCTCGCTGATCTCGAACTCCGTCAACGATCCCTGGATCACGCAGCGCAGCGATCCCATGGCGCCCGGCGATCGCGGGGGAAACAGCATCATCTTGACCTGGGTCACGAACGCGTTGAGCTGCCTCGCCCCACTGACCTGCGAGAGGAATGGCTTGAGGGCGGGGATGGGAGTGCCCACGAACCGGTTGTGCGGATCGACTTCCAGCCGGCTCGTCCCCACATCCGATGCAGCCAGCAGCGACAGGAATGCCGACGCCAGGTGAACGTCGAACGGCTCCCCCCGCATCAGGGTCTCGGGCAGGAGGATCTCCACCGGCGGCAGCGATGCATCCTGCGTGGGGATTCGGACGTTGGCCATGGACGGGGAGCCGCCGGGCTCGACGGGCCCCTCGTCCGCCGGCAGCAGCGCGGTCTGGCGCACGAGCGTTCCGTCGGTCCAGTCCTCGCGCTCCACCCAGTACAGCGGAACACCGTCCACGTCCCATCCGCACAAATCCTCCACCACCCACACGCCCTTGCTGTTGGGCCAGCCGACGTGGGTCAGCGTCCCCTTCACCAGGTCCCGCGACTGGAGCGCCTTGCGCTGCATGCGCACCTGGCTGCCGGGCGGCAGGCGGGGGAACGAGTCCGGGTCGTGGTACTCGCGGCCCATCGCCCGCCAGTACGCCTGCAGGAGCTCCATCGTCGGCTGAAACAGCTCCAGCGGCTTGTCGATTTCCGTCCTCGGATAGAGCACCTTCTCGACGGGGAGCGTGTAGTCGCGGCGCAGCTGCAGCACGAACGCGTAGCGCGCCTCCAGGTCCGGATTGGCGAACGTGGCGGAGAGTTCCGCGCACACGCGCCCCAGGGTCTCGGAGACCTCCGGTTTCACCACGCGCGCCAGCTCGCAGACGTCCGCCACGAAGGCGAGAAGGCGCTGCTCGTATTTCGAACCCATCATTCGTGCACGTGGGTTGGAGATCGCCCATCCTCGCCCCTGGCCCGCCTGCTCACATCAGGTCCGGCCACCGGCGATGACGTGACGAAAGGTCCGGAGGCATTCCTCACGGACCGCCTCCGGATCTACGCCCTCTTCCAGCTGGGCCATACATCGCTCCAGGTATTCGGCCTCCGCGTGCTGCAGAAGCCGTTTGCCTAGCTCCGCGGCTGCGGGGTCATCCACGCCCAGCCCGGCCGCCGCATCGGCCGCGGCCATGGCGATCGTGCGGACGCGCGGGATGTGCTCGTTGTCATCGATCGACCACTCCTCCCACAGGACGTACTCCGCGCGGATGATCGCGCGAGCCGTCGCCTCCACCACTCGTACAAGGTCCGATTCGTTCGACACGCCGTGGTCTCCCCAGAGATGAGGGTGATGGATGGATGCGCCCCGGCCGGTGCGCGCGGGGAATGCGCGACGTTGCGCAGGCGGAGGCGGAATGCGCCTCAGCCGCACGGCGCGTCGAGCGGGTCGGGGAGCCATGCCGAGCGCACGACAGGATGTGGCGCATCAGGGCCATCGCACAATCAACACGCCTGTCGCGGCGCCCACGACGAGGCCCAGGACGACCTCGGTCCACCGGTGGCGGCCCATCGCCACGCGTCCCCAGGCCAGGACGGGCACGACGGCGGCGAGCAGCCATCCAAGGGGAATTCCGCGTTCCAGCAGAATCGCGGACGCCAGGGCCGCCACGGCCACGTGCAGGGAGATCTTCACCCACGGCGTCACGGCCGCGCACACGGCGAGCATCCCCAGCGTGCCGGCCGCGCCGCGCAGCAGGGGCGTGGCGGGCTGGGTGAGGAGCAGGTATCCAAATAGAACCAGGAGGCCGGCTGCGCCGACGAGGTACAGGAGCGGGCGCTCTCGCGGGTCCGACGCGTCGACGGTGCTCCACGCGCCGCGCCGGGTCTGCCGGACGATCAGCACGGCCACGGGCAGCACGAACAGCAGCGCAACGGTCATCACACTGCGCGCCGCCGCGGCCGGCCCGCGCTGCGCCTCGACGGCGCCGACCAGCAGCAGCACGACCACGAACGGGTGCGCAGCGATCGAGACCCATCGTGCGAGACGTTTCATACAGTAGCGCTCAGCTTGCAAACGCCGGCCACGAAGGCGAGAAGGCGCTGCTCGTATCCTGATGTCATTCGTGCACGCGAGCCGGGGCGCCGGGCACCCCCGGAGATCCGTCCAGCAGCGCGGCGAGCGCGTCGGGAAGCCACGCGGGGAGCACGGGCTCCGCGGCCGCGCGCAGCTCCGCGAGGGACCACCAGCGGGTGGCGCGGATGGTCCGCCGCTCCTCGTCCGTCCACCCGCTGCGCTGCGGCGCGCTGGCCGCCGTCCGCACGACGAAGTAGTGCTCCGTCCAGTGCGCGGGCCCCGCGTCCCCCGCGTCGAAGACCGCCTCGCGCGTGCGCACGAGCGGGCCGATGGGGGCCGCGAAGCCGGTTTCCTCGGCCAGCTCGCGGGTCGCGGCCTGCTCGAACGTCTCGCCCGGGAGCCGCTGGCCGCC
>DATING010000948.1:0-3469 GCA_035474555.1 Longimicrobium sp.
GGTGGAGGGGCTGATCGGCTTCTTCGTGAACACGCTCGCGCTGCGCACCGACCTGTCCGGCGATCCGGATTTCCGCGAGGTGGTGCGGCGCGCGCGCACGGTCACGCTGGGCGCGTACGAGCATCCCGACGTGCCGTTCGAGCGGCTGGTGGAGGAGCTTCGCCCCGAGCGCAGCCTGGGCCACTCGCCGCTGGTGCAGGTGCTGTTCGCGCTTCAGGATGCCGATCCCTGGGAGGGCGGATTCGCCGGTCTGGGCGCGCAGGCGCTGGCGACGGAGACGCGCACGACCATGATGGACCTCGTGCTGCAGCTGGTGCACGCCGGCGGCGGCCTGCGCGCGGAGCTGGAGTACGCGTCCGACCTGTTCGAGCCCGGCACCGCGCGCCGGCTGCTCGCGCACTTCCAGCGGTTGCTGGAGCAGGCGTCCGCGCATCCCGACCTGCGCCTCTCGGAACTCGACCTGCTGGGCGATGCGGAGCGCCGGCAGGTGCTGGAATCGTGGAACGCGACCGCGGCGGAGTATCCCGCGCTCCCCATCCACGAACTGTTCGCCCGGCACGCCGCGCGGACGCCGGACGCCGTGGCGCTCGTCTTCGGCGATGCATCGCTGCGCTACGGCGAGGTGGATGCGCGCGCGAACCGGCTCACGAATCACCTTGTCGCGCTCGGCGCCGGGCCGGAGACGCGGATCGCGGTCTCGCTGGAGCCGGGCGTGGAGATGGTGATCGCGTTCCTCGCCATCCTGAAATCCGGCGGGGCGTACGTGCCGCTGGATCCGGCGTATCCCGCGGAGCGCCTGTCATGGATGCTCGCGGATTCCGGCGCCGCACTGCTGATCACCCGTGATGCGCTTCGCGGCGCGCTGCCCGTGCGCGACGACATCTGCATCGTCAGCGTGGATGGTGATCGCGACGTGATCGCGGCGGCGGATGATGCGGCGCCGTCGGTCTCGGTCGGCGCGGACAGCCTGGCGTACGTCATCTACACCTCCGGCTCCACGGGCACGCCGAAGGGAGTCGCCGTGGAGCACCGCGCCGTCGTGCGGCTGGTGCGCGGGACGGACTTTGTGCAGCTGACGGCAGAAGATCGCGTGGCGCAGGCATCCAGTGCGTCGTTCGACGCCGCCACGTTCGAGATCTGGGGCGCGCTGCTGAACGGCGCGGCCCTCGTCGGCATCCCCCGCGACGTCGCGCTCACACCGGCGGATCTGGCGCGCGCGATCGAATCGCATCGCATCACGGCCGCGTTCCTGACGACGGCGCTCTTCAACCAAGTCGCGCGCGAGCTGCCTTCAGCGTTTTTGCCCCTCCGCCACCTGCTGTTCGGCGGCGAGGCGGTGGATCCGGATGCCGTGCGGCGCGTGCTGGCGGCGGGCGGCCCGGAGCGGCTGCTGCACGTGTACGGGCCCACGGAGAACACGACGTTCAGCAGCTGGCACGTCGTGGCGGACGTGCCCGCCGGCGCGGCGACGGTGCCCATCGGCCGCGCGATCGCGAACTCGACGCTGTGGGTGCTGGATGCATCGCTGCGGCCCGTGCCCGTCGGCATCCCCGGCGAGCTGTACGTGGGCGGCGACGGCCTCGCGCGCGGCTACCTCGGCCGTCCGGCGCTGACGGCGGAGCGCTTCATCCCGCATCCGTTCGCATCCACCCCCGGCGCGCGGCTGTACCGCACGGGCGACCGCGTGCGCTGGCTGGCGGAAGGCGCCATCGAATACCTGGGCCGCCTGGATACGCAGGTGAAGATCCGCGGCCATCGCATCGAGCCCGGCGAGATCGAGGCGGCGCTGCGGCGGCACGCGGACGTGCGCGAGTGCATTGTCCTGGTGCGCGAGGACGTGCCCGGCGACAAGCGGCTCGTCGCGTACGTCGCGGGCGCGTCGGATGCGGATGCGTTGCGCGCGCACCTGCGGAGCGGACTGCCGGACTACATGGTGCCCGGCGCCATCGTCGTGCTGGACGCGCTCCCGCTGAACCGCAACGGCAAGGTGGATCGCGGCGCGCTCCCCGTGCCGGATGCCTCCGCGGATGCGCACGGCTCGGCCCCGCGCACGCCGGTGGAGGAGGTGCTGGCGGACATCTGGGCGGAGGTGCTGCACGTGGATGCCGTCGGCGCGGAGGACGATTTCTTCGCCCTCGGCGGCCACTCGCTGCTGGCGACGCGCGTGATCTCCCGCGTCCGCGAGGTGTTCGGCGTGGAGGCGAGCGTGCGCGTGCTCTTCGAGGCGCCCACCGTCGCGTCCCTCGCCGAGCGCATCGAGGTCCTGCGTCACGCCGAGCCCATGCAGCTGCCACCCATCGTCCACGTGGAGCGGACGGGGACGATGCCGGTGTCGTTCGCGCAGGAGGGGCTGTGGTTCCTGGACCTGCTGCGGCCGGGGAGCGCGTTCTACAACGTGCCCGTCGCCGTCCGGCTGCGCGGCGCGCTGGACGTGCCCGTGCTGGAGCGCGCGCTGGGCGAGACGATCCGCCGCCACGAGGCGCTGCGCACCGTCTTCCGCGAGACCGACGGCGCGCCCGTGCAGGTCATCGCCCCGTTCGCCGGCTTCGTGCTCCCCGTGGAGGACGTCTCGGGGGATGAGATTTCCGTGGATGCGGACGGGCCCGAGGCGGCCGCCCGGCGCCGTGCCGCGGAAGAAGCCGTGCGCCCGTTCGACCTGGCGACCGGCCCGCTCTTTCGCCCCGCCCTGCTGCGGCTGGCGGATGCCGATTACCTGCTCCTGCTGCACGCGCACCACGCCGTGACGGACGAGTGGAGCATGGGCGTGCTCCTGCGCGAGCTGTCCGTGCTCTACGCGGCGTACCAGGACGGGGTCGCCTCGCCGCTGGCCGAGCCCGCGCTGCAGTACGCCGACTTTGCCGTGTGGCAGCGCGAGCAGCTGCGTGGCGAGGCGCTGGAGCGGCAGCTGGCGTACTGGCGCGAGCGGCTGGCCGGCGCCCCCGCGCTGCTGGAGCTCCCCGCCGACCACCCGCGCCCCGCGGTGCAGACGTACCGCGGCGCGCGCGCATCCTTCCACCTGCCGGGCGGATTGCTGGACCGCCTGCGCGCGCTGGGCCGCGGCGAGGGCGCCACGCTGTACATGGTGATGCTGGCCGCCTTCCAGGTGCTGCTGGCCCGGTACAGCGGCAGCCGCGACGTCGTCGTCGGCAGCCCGATGGCCGCGCGGACGCGGCGCGAGGTGGAGGAGGTGGTCGGCTTCTTCACCAACACGGCGGCGCTGCGCACGGACCTGTCCGGCGACCCGGACTTTCGCGAGGTGCTGCGCCGCGTGCGCGAGACCACGCTGGGCGCCCACGAGCACCAGGAAGTCCCCTTCGAGCGCGTTGTGCAGGAGCTCGCGCCCGAACGCAGCGCCAGCTACGCGCCGCTCTTCCAGGTGATGTTCGTGCAGGAAGAGGCCGAGCGGCTGGTCAGCGGCTTCTCCGGCGTGACCCTGCGCCGCGAAGACGCCGACAGCGGCACGAGCAAG
>DATING010000949.1:0-4523 GCA_035474555.1 Longimicrobium sp.
TGGGTCGCGGCCAACTTCATCACGGTGGACACCGAGGCCCTGTCCGCCGACGCGCAGAAGAACCTGAACGTGGCCGTCCAGCGCCGCGCCCTGGACGCCCGCCGCTTCGACGCCGTGCGGCTGCCGGCGGAGCAGCGCCGCAAGCTGGACCTGCTCAAGCTGTCGCTCACGGCGCCGCCGCCGGGCAACCCGTCGGACGCGGCGGAGCTCACCCGCACGCAGGTGAGCATGGAGGCGGACTACGGCCGCGGCGAGTACTGCCGGACGGGCGGCGAGTGCCTGGACATCGGCGGCATCACGCGGCTGATGGCCAGCAGCCGCAACCCGGCGGAGCTGCTGGACGCGTGGCAGGGATGGCACCGGGTGGGCGCCCCCATGCGCGACCGCTACGCCCGCTTCGTGGAGCTGAGCAACAAGGGCGCGCGCGAGCTGGGGCACCCCAACACGGGGGCCATGTGGCGCGCGCAGTACGAGATGCACCCCGACTCCTTCGCGGCCGAGACGGACCGCCTGTGGGAGCAGGTGCGGCCCCTGTACGAGTCGCTGCACGCCTACGTGCGCACGCGGCTGGTGGAGCAGTACGGGCCGCAGGTGGTGGACGCGGACGGGATGATCCCCGCGCACCTGCTGGGCAACGTATGGGCGCAGGAGTGGGGGAACATCTACCCGCTGGTGGCCCCCCGGAACGCGGCGGGCGCCGGATACGACCTGACGGAGCTCATCCGCGCCCGCAATCTGGACGCGGTGCAGATGACGCGCTTTGGGGAGGGCTTCTTCACCTCCATGGGCTTCGATTCGCTGCCGGGGACGTTCTGGGAGCGGTCGCTGCTCACCCAGCCGCGGGACCGCGACGTCGTGTGCCACGCGAGCGCCTCCGCCGTGGACGACGCGGACGACCTGCGCATCAAGATGTGCATCGAGCCCACGGCCGAGGACTTCGTCGTGGTGCACCACGAGCTGGGCCACAACTTCTACCAGCGCGCCTACAAGCACCAGCCGTTCCTCTTTCGCAACGGCGCCAACGACGGCTTTCACGAGGCCATCGGCGACGCCATCGCACTGAGCATCACGCCGGAGTACCTGGTGCGCGTGGGGCTGCTGGACCGCGCGCCCGAGGCCGCGGCGGATACGGCGCTCCTGCTGCGGCAGGCCATGGACAAGGTGGCGTTCCTGCCGTTCGGGCTGCTGGTGGACAAGTGGCGCTGGGGCGTGTTTAGCGGCGAGATCCCGCCGTCGCGGTACAACGCGGCGTGGTGGGAGCTGCGCAACCGCTACCAGGGCGTGGCGGCGCCGGTGTCGCGTAGCGAGGCGGACTTCGACCCGGGCGCCAAGTACCACATCCCGGGCAACACGCCGTACATGCGCTACTTCCTGGCGCGCGTGCTCCAGTTCCAGTTCTACCGCTCGCTGTGCCGCGAGGCGGGGTACACGGGCCCGCTGCACCGCTGCACGTTCTACGGCAGCGAGCAGGCCGGCGCCAAGCTGGAGCGCATGCTGGCCGCCGGATCCAGCCAGCCCTGGCAGCAGACGCTGTTCGAGATGACGGGCGAGCGGCGGATGGATGCCGGCGCCATGATGGAGTACTTTGCGCCGCTCAAGGCGTGGCTGGACCGCCAGAACCAGGGCAAGCCCGTCGGCTGGTAATCCTTCGGCGGATGGATGATGGACGAACGCCGGCCCCGCGCTTTGCGAGCGCGGGGCCGGTGTCGTTGTGCGACGGCGTCGACGCGCCCGATACGTGCTGATCCAGGGCAAACGCCCGGCGAAAGTCTGTCATTCCGAACGAGGAACGAGTGAGGACTCTACTCGCCCGTGGCGGGTGGATCGCCTCCGTTCGGGAACGCAACCATGTCCTGTTCATCCGCCGCATCCCGCGAGGATTCACTGAGCTGCTCCCTCCGTCGTGGCGCGATCCGCGGCCCCACATATTGCTTGTCCCGCTCGATGTAGTGCGCCATCAGCTTCTCCGGGTCGTTGTCGAAGCGCGCCCAGATCTGGCGGCGGATCTCGCGGATCTCTTCAATCGCATCGTCGGCGTCGGTCCATTCCTCACTCATCGGTGGTTTGATGTTAGAGGGCGGACTTGTCTGTCTTCTTTACTGCGTGCACGTCGACCAGACGATCGGCGTACTTCTTGTCGAGCTCCATGAAGTACGCAGCCATTTTGTCGAGGTCGTAATCGAACTCCGCCCACATCCGGCGGCGGATCTCCCGTATTTCTTCGATCACGTCGTCTGTTTCTGTCCACTCCTCCGTCATGACGCATCCTGGGCAGTTCCGGTGGGGTGAGGAGGGCTGGTCATAACGTAAAGCAGTTGGACCTGTGATGTGAGAATTCGTGCGAACACGGCCACCGCCACACACACATGTCCGGGCGGTGACGGAAAACGTCGTGGATCGACGGATGGTTCTCGCGGGCTGCTCGAACTCGCGGGAGCGAGCGTGTCCGCTGGCAGGCGGGCTGGGTTCCTCCTCACTTCCGAATGAGATGAGCTTCTCGCGACCTCGGTTCGGCTTGGCGGTCATGAGACACGCTGGAGGACATGGCCGGCCGGGTGGTGAACTTGATGGACGAACGCCGGCCCGCGCTTTTTCGAGCGCGGGGCCGGCGTCGCTGTACCTCACACGGAGGAGGGGATCAGAACCAAGCTATGCGGCCGATTTCCCTTTTTGGGGAGGCTCCACTCGCG
This sequence comes from Longimicrobium sp., assembly GCA_035474555.1. Classification (GTDB taxonomy): domain Bacteria; phylum Gemmatimonadota; class Gemmatimonadetes; order Longimicrobiales; family Longimicrobiaceae; genus Longimicrobium. Next base: position 2,691 of record DATING010000949.1, read on the forward strand.
GCCCCACATGCTGCTTCTCGAGTTCCAGGTAGTACGCGATCACCTTCTCGGGATCGTTTCCGCAGCGCTCCCATATCTGGCGCCGGATCTCCCATACTTCCTCGATCGCGTCGTCAGCCTCGGTCCATTCTTCGCTCATCAGATTTCTCCTCCTGCAGCAACTCCTGTGGCGTGACCAACCGTGGAACGGCGATTCCAAGCCCGGCGTTGATCCGCCGGATGTGGACTGCTTTGTTCGGATTGGCGAGATGGCGACAGTTCCATGTCACAATCAAATCGCATCCATAGTACGACGCAAGCGCCAGGTGCACGGCATCGTCTACCGGCTTTGCCGGCATCAGCTTGTGCTGCAGGTAATGCCGCACGATCTCGGCCACTGGGAGCGTGAATTCGAGTGTGGGCATTTGTGCCAGCAGCGCGAGCCTGAGCGGAACGCGGCCGCTGGTGCCGGCGGCCAACTCCTTCTGCACGATCGCACTCGTGACGAGCGCATACCGTTCGGCCGCGTCCGCCCACCACCTGCGCGTGGCCTCACGGCGCGACACCACGGCGGGCGACTCGCGGAAATCGTAGTAGAAGCTCGGGATCGTCGTTTCGACGTAGGCGCGCAGTTTCGGCATGCGCGCGAAGCTATCAGCGCTTCGTGCGCAGTGGGGAGCGCGCGTGCGAACACGGCCACCGCCACACACACATGTCCGAGCGGTGACGGAAAACGCCAATCCGAAACCGCCGGTCAGCCATGCGGCGCGAAGCGTGCAGCGGACGGGGGTGAGCGTGTCCGCCGGTTGGCGGAACCGCTCCTTCTTCGTTCCTGGATGAGATGAGCTTCTCGCTACAGCGGTTCGACCTGGCGGAAATGCTGCGCTGCGGCCGCGAGCTGGGCCGCGCGGCCATGGGCGCAGCCACGCTGGAAGAGGCCGCAGGCCGCGTGGTGCGCTACCTGTACGACGGCTGCCTGGACGAGGAGACCGGGCAGCGGGAGTGCGTGCTGGTGCGGTTCTTCGTCACGCAGCCGTACCGCGCGCTGCCGCCGGAGATGAAGGACGCCGCGTGCGCCATCCTGGGCTGCCCGCCGGCCATCGAGACCATGAACTGCCTGTCGCTGCTGGCCACCGCGGGCGACGAGCCGGCCTGGAACGACCGGCGGCGCTCGTCGGGGCACCAGGCCATCCCCCTGCCGGACGAGCGGATGGTGGAGCAGGTGCCCATGCTGGCCGAGCTCTTCCGCAGCCTGGGGGTAGACCAGCACGCGCTCGTCACCCGCGACGCCGAACTGCTGTTCGGCGGGGGCGAAGGCAAGATGTACCGCGTGTTCTTCGTCCCCGAGGCGGAGGGGAGTCCGTTCATCCCCGCGCAGGAGGGATTCGTGCAGCCATGCGGCATCCGCTCCGTGCTGGGGTGGGGCGGCGTGCTGCACGGGGGCGAGCTGTTCGCCGTCATCCTCTTTACGCGCGTGGCTGTCCCCGAGCAGAGCGCGGAGCGTTTTCGCCACGTGGCGCTGGACGTCAAGGCGGCGCTCGCCCTGGTCAACACGACCTTCGACGCGGCCGCCGCCGAGCCGGTGGCGTAGAATCGAATCGAGGACGGAATGCGGGGCGCGGAGAGGATCTGGTTCCTCTCCGCGCCCTGTTCTATCACCTGGATATCCGTCGCGGCGCCGATCCTATATCGGCATTTTCTTGACATGACTCACTCGTCACGACACACTGCGATCAGGATGCAGGTACATACCGCTTCGCCTTCCCTGAACGAGGAGATCCCGATGGCCAAGATCAAGCTGGACGTAGACGTGCTGCAGGTGGAAAGCTTCGACACAGCGCCAGCACGTCTACG
>DATING010000950.1:0-3870 GCA_035474555.1 Longimicrobium sp.
CACACTGTCGGCCTCCGCCGACACCAGGGAAGCCACGGAGCTGCGCGAGCGACGTCGGCCACCGGCCAGTGGCGGCGGGCGGGCCGCCCATGTAGTCTATCGCGCATGACGAATCCCCTCTTCCAGTCCGCCCCTGTGCTCCAGACGGAGCGCCTGGTGCTGAGCGGCCACACGCGGGCCGACTTCGACGAGTGCGCCGCCATGTGGGGCGACGAGCTGGTCACGCGGTACGTGGGCGGAAAGCCGTCCACCATCGAGGAAGCGTGGGCGCGGCTGCTGCGCTACGGGGGGCTGTGGCCGCTGCTGGGCTACGGCTACTGGCTGGTGCGGGAGCGCGAGACCGGCCGCTACGTGGGCGACGTGGGTATCGCCGACTTCCATCGCGACATCACGCCGGCGCTGGGCGATGTGCCGGAGGCCGGGTGGGTGCTGGCGGCGTGGTCGCACGGGCGCGGGTTCGCGACGGAGGCCGTGCGCGCGGTGCTGGCGTGGAGTGATGCGAACCTCGCCGCGCCGCGCACCGTGGCCCTGATCGCGCCCGAGAACGCCGCGTCCATTCACGTGGCGGAGAAGTGCGGCTTTCGCGAGCAGGCGCGCGGCGTGTACAAGGGCAGCGAGACCATCATCTACGAGCGCCCGTACCCCTGACGGATTATCGGCCGTCATCCCGGTACTCTGGCGGGGGACGTGGCTCGGAGGGGGAGTGGATGATACGACGCAGGGGCGCCCACCGGCCGGGCGCCCCTGCGTTTTTCGCTGGATCCGTCCCGAGGATTTGCGGCGCGCCTACTTCCCCCGCCGCTGGTGCCGCTCCAGCGCCAGGCGGCACATGCGGTCGCAGAGGTCCGGGAAGGCGATCCCCGCCGCCTGCGCGGACTGCGGCAGGAGGCTCGTGCGCGTCATGCCCGGCAGCGTGTTCACCTCCAGGCACCAGAGCCCGCCGTCGGCATCCAGCCGGAAGTCGGCGCGGCTGAAGCCCTCCAGCTTGAGAGCACGGTGCGCCCGCACGGCAAAATCCTGGATGGTGCGCGTCTGCTCGTCCGTCAGGTCCGCGGGAAAGATCTCCTCGGCGCCGCCTTCCTGGTACTTGCTCTCGTAGTCGAAGACGTCGCTCTTCATCACGATCTCGCCCACGGCCAGCGGCTCCCCGGCCAGCACCCCGCACGTCAGCTCGCGCCCGGGGATGAACTGCTCCAGCATCACCTCGTCGTCCGTCCCGAACGCGGTTTCGATGGCGGCCTCGAGCTGGTCCGGCGACCGGACCACCGTCAATCCCACCGTGGAGCCCTGCTTGTTGGGCTTGACGACGAGCGGATAACCGAGCCGGGCGCCCGCCTCGTCCGCATCCACCGGCGCCATCAGCCAGTCCGGGGTGGGGATGCCGGCCACGCGGAACAGGCGCTTGGACAGGTCCTTGTCCATGGCCACGGCGCTGGCCGCGTGCCCGCTGCCCACGTATGGAATGCCGGTCAGGTCCAGCAGCGCCTGGATGGTGCCGTCCTCGCCGGTGCCGCCGTGCAGCGTAAGGAACACGACGTCGATGCCGCCGATCTCGCCCAGCGAGGCCAGCGGCGATGCGGTGCCGGCGCGGATCACGGACAGCTCCTCCTCCCGCGGCGGCGCGGGGGCCACGCCGGACGAGAGGAGGCGCTGCTCGTCGCCGGGGGCGAGCACGCCGCGCGCCGTATCCACCGCGACCACCTCGTGGCCGGCCTGGCGCAGCGCCTTGACCACCTGCGCGCCGCTGGCGATGGACACGTCCCGCTCCGAGCTGGTACCGCCAAAGAGCACCGCGACGCGCATGATGAGCCCTGGATCGAAAGGAAATTTCCGCGTGATCACCGCCGTGGTCAGCGGATGGCGTACCGCGGATCAAGACGCAGGCCAGCCGCAGCCCGCCTGCACCGACGCCCTGCGCGCCCCTCTCGCCCGCAGCCGAGTCTCCGCCGCGGGCAAACTTCTACCGATCGCGATCAGGTGGATGATGTGCCGGGACGATCATCCGTCTCCGACGCGCCGATCCGGCCTGTACGGCCTCTCCCAAAAAACGCGGATAGCCGTCCCCTCGCCGGCAGCAACCCATCGACCAAGGGCCTGATGCATCGTGCCGCTCGCCGGCTTCTCCTCCGGTCCGCGATCGCACGTCACGAGGGCAGCCATCCGGTACGGCCGTTCTCACCGAACCCGCCCGTGCCGGAGCGATGCGTCGCGACGGCCGGACGCGCATCAGCCGGGGTGTGCAGGAGGCCAGAGATCCTTGGCAGATCGGCTGCTGCCGGGCGAGGCGACGGTGATCCGCGTTTTTCCGAAGAGGCACAATCGTGGCTGCGGAGGTGGATGACGGGCCTGGCACATCATCCACCCGATCGCGATCCGTAAAAGCCGGCCGTGGGTGGAAAGCCGCGCATCGGATCCCCTGAACGGGACACTTCAGCGGGCACGCCGCGCCGTCAGGGACGAGGGGGGAGGCGGATATCCGTATCCGCCATCCGCCCACACCTCGCCGTCCCCGGCGAAGCCCAGGCCGCTGCCGCCCCCCAGGAGCACGCCGTCCACCAGGTCGGGGCGAAAGAACAGGCCCTGGCAGTCCACGATGAGCGGCAGGCGCCGCCCCGGAAGCCGAAGGCTGTAGTACGGCGCGTTCACGGTGATGTCCCCGGCGCGCGAAGTGCCGCGGCCGTAGTTCCAGCGCGGCTCCGTGGCGGCGGGCATGTCCAGGTGCACGGGGACCATGAACCCGGCCAGCGTCACGCGGCACCGCTCCGCCACCGGGTCCCACACGGCCCGCGTCACGTAGCACCAGCCGTACACGATGCCGCCCACCCCTGCGCCGATGCCGACCACGAGCAGGAATGCCGCCGTGAAGTAGCGGGCGGGCCACGACACCACGTCTCCGTGGCGGGTCAGGATCTCCGCGGGATTGAACGCCGCGTCATGGGCGCCCCACAGTGCCACCGGCGCCGTCAGGATGCACAGGAGCTGTACGAAGCGGAGCTTCACCTCTCGCCACCACCCGGCGCGGAAGATCTCCACCGGCTCGTTTGCGTCTGCCGGCGGAACCCACTCCGCCGCCGCCCGTGTGGCCGCGGCGATGGCCTTTTTCCGCCGTCGTACCTGGTGCCGGTCCCTGCGAGGCATGGTCGGGAGCGTTGAAGGTGCCGGGTGGAGGATGGCTACAGGATGACCTTCACGAAGGTCGCGATCCAGAGCACCGCGAGCAGCAGCACGCCGCCGCGCCTGCTCTCGCCGCACGCCCACCAGAAGCGCCACACGAGCCCCGTCGCGGCGCCCGCGAGCGCGAGCACCTGGGCGGCCGCGGGCAGGCCCGTGTACGGCAGCGCGAGCTTGAGCGCGAACAGCACGCCGAAAAAGATGCCGAACCGCACGGCCGGCGACAGGCGGAAGCGACGGCACGCGGCTCCCGCCGGGAACGTCGGGTCGGGCGTGGCGGCGTCGGGAGCGAAGGACATGCGCATGGGTGCGGATGGGGAACGTGCCACCGGTCACCGGCGGCCACCGCTCTCCCTACGATACGGGCGGGGGAAAAGCTTCACGGGCCGGCGCCGGGTGGGCGCCGGCCCGCGGAAGGCTCAGCAGCGGATGCACCTGCCGTTGACGTACGTCCTATAGCCGGGCTCAGAAGGCTGATAGCACCCCTGGCAGGTGTCGGCTATGGTGATCTGCGCGCCCTGCACGGTGCCGCGCTCGCCGTCCGCTGCGTCGGTCGTGAAGCTGTCGATGCGCAGGTCTTCGATCTTCAGGTTCAGCTTCTTCATTGGGGCTCCCGTGAAGTGCGAGGTGGGGATGCGCATCCAGTGACGACACGCAATCCGCTATGATCGTCGCGAAAGGTAACGCAATGCGGCTCCG
>DATING010000951.1:0-5744 GCA_035474555.1 Longimicrobium sp.
GCGGGGCTGGCGGGAAATGCTATTTCCTGGCGGACCCCAAAGGAGCTCGGGTAGGGGCAGGCAAACGCTCCGAGACGCACTCCAGGTACGTCTCGGGGTCCATGCCGTGGGCGGCGGCCAGCGCCACGAGGGCCTCGTCGCCGGGGATGGAGCCGTTCTCGATGCGGCGCAGGTGCCGCGCGGACAGCCCCTCCACCCGCGACTGCGCGATGCCCCGGCTTTCGCGCAGGGCCCGCACCGCCGCGCCGAACGCCTGGTCGTGGGTGACCCGGCGCGCCTGGGCCCGCGCGCGGAGGTCGGGGTTGGTGGCCAGCCGCAGGTCGTCCACGGTCAGGTGCACCTTGGCGCCCGGCCAGTACAGGAACATGCCGTCTTCTTCGATGTCGAAGCGCGGCCGCTCGCCCGCCGGGATGCCGCGCAGGGCAGGGTACGCGTCGAAGCCGATCTCGAACTCGTCGAAGGCGCAGGTGACCACCAGCAGGCGGTCGTCCCAAGTGGTGGCCGCCGCGATGCTGTCGCGCTGCACGCCCAGCGCCCACGCCCGCAGCATGCGCGCGGGGAGCCCGGCCTCGTGGTGCACGATGAGGTTGCGCAGGGTGCGCAGCCCGGCGCGGCGGATCATGAGGGGCACCCACTCGGGGTCCACGTCGGTGCGCACCAGCAGCGCCTGCAGCCGGTTGTTGCGGCTGGCCTCGCTGATGGCCGGTGCCAGGTCGCCCAGGCGGGTGGCGGGGGTAAAGACGAACAGCTTGCGCGCCGCGCCCGCCTCGGGCAGGTCGCGGTCGCCCAGCAGGTGGATGTGCGACGGGGTGGGCCCGGCGGGGAGCAGCCCCCCGGGCGCGAAGTCCTCGCCCAGCAGCACGGTGAGCGTGCTGCCCAGGTCGGCGGCGGCGACGTTCGGCTTGACCATCTTACATTCTCCGGTCGGGGCACACCTTCGCGTTCCATTCGCGAAGCAGTTTGCGCTTGCTCTTCATCACGTGCTGAAAGATCGCGTCCTGGTGCGCCGGCTCAAAGGCCCCGCCGCGCATCTGGAGCTTGTACTCCCAGCTGAGCCCGCGCTTGCGGTTGGTGCGCAGGAAGAAGATGCGCACCACGTACTCGCCGCGGCGATACACCTCGAAGTGCTGCGGATAGTGATCCGCCGCGGGAAAGTAGCACTTGAAGCCAGGCACCTCGAACGCATCGACCTCCCCCATGTCCGCTCACCCGGGCACGCCGTGAGGACATCAAATCCATCGATGCCGAAGTATATCATGTCCCCTGCCACCTCTTCAAGGGCCGCGGACCGGCTCCGTGCGTCCCGGATCGCTGGGGTGCGCGCGTGAACGCGGCGCTGTTCGTCACGGTGCTGCTGATCGCGGCGTGCGGGCTGGTCTACGAGCTGGTAGCGGGCGCGCTCGCCAGCTACCTGCTGGGCGACAGCGTCATGCAGTTCTCCACCGTCATCGGCACGTACCTGTTCGCCATGGGGGTGGGGAGCTGGCTGTCGCGCTGGGTGCACCGGGGCGTGGCCACGCGCTTCGTGATCGTGGAGCTGATGGTGGCCCTGGTGGGCGGATTTTCATCCACCCTGCTCTTTCTGGCATTCGCGTGGACGGATGCGTTCCAGCTGCTGCTGTACGTGCTCGTCTTCATCATCGGCACGCTGGTGGGGCTGGAGATCCCCCTGCTGATGCGCCTGCTGAGCGGCCGGCTGGAGTTCAAGGACGTCGTGGGCAACGTGCTGACCTTCGACTACCTGGGCGCGCTGGGGGCGTCGCTCCTCTTTCCCCTGGTGCTGGTGCCGTATCTGGGGATGGTGCGGTCCGCGCTCCTCTTTGGCCTGGTGAACGCGGTCGTGGGGCTGTGGTCCACGCACCTGCTGCGCGACTCGCTCCCCCGCCCGCGCGTGCTGCAGGCGTGGTGCGCGGTCGTGATCGCCGTGCTGGTGGCGGGCTTCGTGGGGGCGGAGCGCATCACGCGCACGGCGGAGAGCAGCCTGTACGCCGACCCCGTCGTGCTGACGCGGACGTCGCCGTACCAGCGCATCGTGCTGACGGCATGGCGCAACGACATGCGGCTGTTCCTGAACGGCCACCTGCAGTTCAGCTCGCGCGACGAGTACCGCTACCACGAGGCGCTCGTGCACCCCGGCCTGGCCGCCCTGCCGGACGCGCGGCGGATCCTGGTCCTGGGCGGCGGCGACGGGCTGGCCGTGCGCGAGGTGCTGCGCTATCCGCGGGCGCAGGTCACGCTCGTCGATCTGGATCCCGAGATGACGGCGCTGTTCAGCACGCACCGCGAGCTCACGCGATTGAACGAGAACGCGCTGGTGTCGGACCGGGTGCGCGTGATCAACGCGGACGCGTTCCGCTGGCTGGATGCGTCGCGCGAGACGTTCGACTTCGTGGTGGTGGACTTTCCCGATCCCTCCAACTACGCCGTGGGCAAGCTGTACACGACGGCGTTCTACCGCCTGCTCAAGCAGCACGTGAACCCCGGGGGGATGATCGTCGTGCAGAGCACCTCGCCCCTGTTCGCGCGGCGGGCGTTCTGGAGCATCGACCGCACGCTGCGCGAGGCGGGGCTGCGCACCTGGCCGTATCACCTGTACGTCCCCTCCTTCGGCGAGTGGGGATTCATCCTCGCGGGACGGGACGACTACGCGCCGCCCGCGCAGCTCCCCGGTGGGCTGCGCTACCTGTCCGCCGCCGGCGTCCCGCAGCTCTTCGACTTTCCCCTCGACATGCGCCCGCTCCCCGTGGAGGCCAACCGCCTGGACGACCAGGTGCTGGTGCGCTACTACAGCGACGAGTGGGAACAGATCACCCGCTAGGCATCTCTCGCCGCGCGTTCGTGGCCGCGCTGGCCGCGGCGCCGTTCGTGGCGTGCGGCCGCAAGACGGACCCCGTGGTGCAGGGCGGCTTCGCGGACGACGGCGGCGCCCGCGGCCACCGCCTGCGCGACCGCGCGTCCGCCCCCGCGCCCCGGCGGACGGAGCGCGTGCCCCTCGTCATCGTGGGCGGGGGGATGGCGGGGCTTTCCGCGGCGTGGCGGCTGCGGCGCGAGGGATTCGACGACTTCGTGCTGCTGGAATTGGAGGACGCGGCGGGGGGCAACGCGCGGTCGGGGGAGAACGGCGCATCCGCCTATCCCTGGGCCGCGCACTACGTCCCGGTGCCGGACGCGCGCGCCGTGTGGGTCCGCGAGATGTTCGAGGACCTGGGCGTGCTGCGCGACGGCGTGTGGGACGAGCGGATGCGGGTCAGTGCCCCCCGCGAGCGCCTGTTCCGCTGGGGCCGCTGGCACGAGGGCTTCGAGGGCGCGCTGATGGACTCGGCGGCGGACCGCGACGAGTTCCGCCGCTTTGGCCAGGAGATGGAGCGGATGCGGGCGACGGGGGCGTTCACCATCCCCTCCGCGCTGGGCGCCCGGCCGTCGCCGCTGGACGGGGGATCGATGGCGCGGTGGATGGACGAGCGCGGATTCCGCTCCGCCGCCCTGCGCTGGTACGTGGACTACGGGTGCCGCGACGACTACGGCGCGTCGCTGGCTGATACCAGCGCGTGGGCCGGAATCCACTACTTCGCCTCGCGCGCGCCGGCGGACGAGGCGCGCGGCACGCTCACCTGGCCGGAGGGGCTGGGGTGGATCACGCGCCGCCTGCTGGAGCGCGCGGGGGACCGCGTCCGCACCGGCGCCCCCGTGCGCCGCGTGGAGCGCGCGGACGGTGGCCTGCGCGTGCTGGCGGGGGACGTGGAGTACCGGGCGGATGCCGTGGTGTGGGCCGCGCCGTCGTTCCTGGCGCCGCACGTGGTGGAGGGCGCGCCCGCCCCGCGCTTCAGCTACTCGCCGTGGGTGACGGCCAACCTCACGCTGGAGCGCTGGCCGGCGGAGCGCGGCTTTGAGACGGCGTGGGACAACGTGATCCACGAGTCGCCGTCGCTGGGCTACGTGGTCGCCACCCACCAGTCGCACTCGTTCCGCCCGGAGCGCACCGTGTGGACCTGGTACCACGCGCTGTCGGAGGGGACGCCGGCGGAGGGGCGGAACCTGCTGCTGCGGCGGACGTGGGCGGAGTGGAGGGATTTCATCCTGGCCGACCTGGCACGCGCGCACCCGGACATCCGCGACTGCGTGTCGCGCATCGACGTGATGCGGATGGGCCACGCGATGGTCCGCCCCACCCCCGGCTTTCTCGCCGACCCCGCGCGCCTGGCCCTGGCGGATGCGCGCGGCCCCGTCTTCTACGCCCACAGCGACCTGAGCGGCCTCTCGCTCTTCGAAGAAGCCCAGTACCGCGGCATCACCGCCGCGGACCGGGCGCTCGCGTGGATCGGGAGCGGCGCGGAGGCGGCGGGGCGGGCGGGGTAGGGGAGGGAGATCGCGGGGACGGCGAGGGAGGCGCGGGGAGGCGAGGAAGGCGCGGGACGGCGGGGGAGGCGGAGAGCGGGGTTCCGCCGGGGGAGGCCCGGCGAATGAATTCGCGGCACCGAAAACGTGATGTCGGCCTTCGCCGACGGCTCGTGCCGCATTCGGCCGGGTGCACCGGGGCGGAATGCCGTCGGGAGGGCTCCGGTGCCGTCGGGCGGGGTGCACCGTGGCGGGCATCCGTCCGGCCCGGCGAATGAATTCGCGGCACCGAAAACGTGATGTCGGCCTTCGCCGACGGCTCGTGCCGCATTCGACCGGGTGCACCGGGGCTGAATGCCGTCGGGAGGGCTCCGGTGCGGTCGGGCGAGGTGCCCCGTGGCGGGCATCCGTCCCGCCCGACAAATGAATTCGCGGCTTCGCGGCAATGAACCCGCGATGTCGGCCTTCGCCGACAGGTCCGGGCGGGCGAGGCTGTGCACTGGAACTGGGGTTTGCAGGTGAAGCCTCACGCAGTTTGTGAGGCTTTCCGCAGTTGTTGCGGCGAATTCATTCGCTCGGACGGGACTTCGCGCCGCGCCGGCACCTGGCCTGTAAGGAACCCGCGATGTCGGCCTTCGCCGACAGGTCCGGTGCGGGCGAGACCGTGCACCGAGGCCGGGTTTTGCAGGTGAAGCCTCACGCAGTTTGTGAGGCTTTCCGCTGTTGTTGCGGCGAATTCATTCGCTCAGGCGGGCCCCGGACGAGACTCGGCCCCGCCGCCTGCCCCGTCTCCCCTGCACACAGTGTAAACCGTAGATGCGCGAAGAGGACGCCGGTCCATCCGGCGTCCTCTTTGTACTTTTTACCCTGGCGTGCTACCCGGCGTCGGCGCCCGGATCCGGCAGCTCAGCGGCGCGCAGCCTCTCCAGCCACGCGGGAAGCTCCGTGCGCGCCTGCTGGTGGTAGAACACGATGCGCTCCACCAGCGCGGCCCGGATCGCGCCCTGCTGCTCGTCGGGGATCCCGTCCAGCAGAATGGCGAGGGCAGCGCGCGCTGTCTCTTCCGAGAACTCTCCCCGGCTGGCGCCCCGGTTCACGTACCACGCTGTGAGCTTGCGCAGGGTAGAGCGGTACGGCCGCGTCCCGTTGACGAAGTGCTGCAGCCCCATGGGGCTCATCGGGATGCTGCGCGCGACCGCTCTGAGGGAAGTTTCCGCGACGGCACGCCGCGCCGCCTCCCGGATCGCCTCGATGGGCGCGTGCGGGCTAGGCGGAGGCATGCGTCGCCTCCCCGTGGACGCAGCCGTGCGGCCGCCGTCCAAACCGTATAATTCGCTTATTCGTACACTGTTCATCCTATCGCCCCGCGGGGCGCTTAACAAGAGGCGCGTTCCGTCTCCACGGAACGC
>DATING010000952.1:0-2506 GCA_035474555.1 Longimicrobium sp.
GTCCCGAGGGCGGACGGCATCGAAACCGCCGGCGGCGGCAGGGAGCAGGTGTCCGAGTGGGAAACGGTCTTCGACGACACCTACGCGCAGGACGAAGGGGAAGCAGACCCGACCCTGCAGCTCAAGGGGTGGAACAGCAGCTACACGGGGGAGCCGATCCCGCGCGAGGAGATGCGCGCGTGGGTCGAGCACACGGCGGAGCGCATCCTGGCGCTGCGTCCGGAGCGGGTGCTGGAGATCGGGTGCGGGACGGGGCTGCTGCTCTTCCGCGTGGCGCCGCACACGCGGGCCTACCACGCGACCGACTTCTCGGCGGTGGCACTGGAGCACGTGCGCCGGCACGCCGCGGGGCTGCCGCAGGTCTCCCTCTCCGAGCGCGAGGCCGACCGGCTGGACGACCATGCGGGAGCGGGGTTCGACCTGGTGGTCGTCAACTCGGTCGCGCAGTACTTCCCGGACGTGGACTACCTGCTGCGCGTGCTGGAGGGCGGGGCCGCGGCGCTGCGGCCGGGCGGGCGGATCTTCGTGGGCGACGTGCGGAGCCTTCCGCTGCTGGGTGCGTTCCACGCCTCGGTGGAGCTCGCCCGTGCGCCCGACGACCTCCCCGCCGAGCAGCTGCAGGCGCGGGTGCGGCGCGGGATGGCCGAGGAGCAGGAACTGCTGCTGGATCCGGAGCTCTTCGAAGCGCTCCGGGCGCGGATGCCCCGCCTGGGCCGCGTCGAGGTGCAGGTGAAGCGGGGGGAGTACGACAACGAGGTCTCGCGCTTCCGCTACGACGTCGTGCTGCACCTGGACGCTGGCGTAGCCGACGCGACGGACCCGGTCGTCCGCGCGTGGGGCGGGGAGGACGTGCACGGGCTGCGGGCGCTGGCGCAGGGGAGTGCGTCCGCGCTGCTCGTCCGTGGCGTGCCCGACGCACGGGTGCGGGAGCACGTTCGCGCGTACGCGCTGATATCGGCCGGTGGTCAAGTGGCGGACGCGGCGGCGGTGCGCGCGCTGGCCGCCCGGAACGCGGGCGGGGTCAAGCCCGAAGCGCTGTTCGCGCTGGGCGAGGAGATGGGTCGTGCCGTCGAGGTGCGCCCCGGCGCGCCCGGCACGCTGGACGTGCTCGTCCACCCGGCCGCGGACGTGGCGCGCTTCCCTGCCGCGGTGGATGCGGAGCGGCCGTGGCAGAGCTACGCCAACGATCCCCAGTGGGGCCACCGCATTCGCGCGCTGGTCCCCGCGCTCCGCGAGGCCGCGCGCGCCCGGTTGCCGGAGTACATGGTGCCGAGCGCCTTCGTGGTGCTGGAGTCGTTCCCCGTCACCCCCAACGGCAAGGTGGACCGCGGAGCCCTCCCCGCGCCCGACACGCCCGGCTCGCGTGGGACGTACCTGGCGCCGCGCACGCCCGCCGAGGAGCGGATGGCGGGGATCTGGGCGGAGGTGCTGGGCGTGGAGCGCGTTGGGGCGGAGGACCACTTCTTCGACCTGGGCGGGCACTCGCTGCTCGCCACGCAGCTGGTTTCGCGGGTGCGGGAGGCGTTCCGGACCGAGCTGCCGCTGCGGGTGGTGTTCGAGGCGCCCACGCTGGCGGAGCTGGCGGGCCGGGTGGAGGCGTTGCGGGCGGAGACGCCCGGCGGCGCCGGAGCCCCGCCGCTGGTGCCGGTGCCCCGCGACGGCTCGCCGCTGCCGCTGTCGTTCGCGCAGCAGCGGCTGTGGTTCATCCAGCAGCTGGAGCCGGGGAGCACCGCCTACCACATGCCGTCCGCGCTTCGGCTGCGCGGGCCGCTGGACCCGGGCGTGCTGGAGCGTGCGCTCGGCGCGGTGGTGCGCAGGCACGAGGCGCTGCGCACCACGTTCGATGAGGCCGAGGGCGTCCCCTTCCAGGTGGTGCACCCCGCGGCCGCGGCGCGGCTGGAGGTGACCGACCTGTCACACCTGGCCCCCGCGGAGGCCGATGCCGCGGCCCGCGAGCGGGTGTGGGAAGAGGCGCAGCGGCCCTTCGACCTGCGCGCGGGGCCGCTCCTCCGTAGCCGGCTGCTGCGCCTGCGCGAGGACGATCACGTGCTGCTGCTGACGATGCACCACATCGTCAGCGACGGCTGGTCCATGGGCGTGCTGCACCGCGAGCTGGGCGCGCTGTACGCCGCCTTCGCGCACGGCCAGCCCGATCCGCTCCCGCCGCTGCCCGTGCAGTACGCGGACTACGCGGCGTGGCAGCGGCGCTGGGTGGAGGGCGAGGTCCTGCGGCGGCAGGGGGACTACTGGCGCGAGACGCTGGCGGGCGCGCCGGAGCTGCTGGAGCTTCCGGCCGACCACCCGCGCCCGGCGCGGCAGGATTTCGCGGGCGCATCGCTGAAGGTGGAGCTGGACCCGGCGCTGACCGTGGCGCTCAGGACGCTGTCGCAGCGGCACGGCGCCACCCTGTACATGACGCTGCTCGCCGGGTGGGCGACGGTGCTCGCCCGGCTGTCGGGGCAGGACGAGGTGGTCGTCGGCACGCCGAGCGCCAACCGCGGGCGGA
>DATING010000953.1:0-5927 GCA_035474555.1 Longimicrobium sp.
CCCAGTTGTATTCCTCCAGCAGGAAGCTCCCATCCGCGTAGACGTCGGCCACGTAGCCCACGTGCCCGAATCCGCCCGCGCCGCCCGAGTTGCGGTTCCACTGCGCGATGCGCCCCACCGCCGGCTTCGCGTAGATCGCGACCCCGGAGGCACGTGCCGCGTCGTCCCACAGGTGCGCGTCGCCAAAGTGCTCGCCCAGATACCAGTTGGTGAACGTCTTTCCCGTGCGCGTGCCGTTCCAGTTGATGCGGTGCGCGGAGAACGACGTGCACTGGCGGTTGTAGAAGTTCCACGCGTCCACGCCGCTGGTGCTGGAGCTGGCGTACGGGTAGTCGTTGCGGATGCAGGGACGCGCCGCCGGCCCGTCCGTGCCCGTGTAGACGTTGGTGTCCGTGATCCAGCTTCCGTTGGCGAGCTTGTCCCACACCCGGCTGGTGCCGTAGTGCCCGGACACGCTCTCCCCCCGCGAGGTGCAGGTGATCGTCACGGACACGTTGCCGTCGCGGCTGCCCGTGACCTCGTAGCCGGTGCCCGGTCCCGCCCGCAGGTTGTACGGGCCGCCCGGCGCCGTCGTCGCCGTCTTGGAGTCCGGCAGCACGCTCAGCAACGGCTCGTCCGCCCGCGCGCCGGGACGGGTGATGTCGTCGCCGCAGCCGGCGAGCAGCAGTGCGGCGGCCAAGGTCAGCATACGACCGGATCTGCGCATGGGAACTCCTGCGTTCGAGGGGAAGCAGAGGGATGGGATGTTTGGACCTTCAGAAAGGCAGGATGAGGGCCCGTCCCACCAGCCACGGCGACGATTCACCGAAGCCACACGTTCCCATCTGTTTATGATTGGAAAGGGAAAAGTCCGCGGAACCCGCGCGGTGATCTCTCCTGCCCTGTTCTGGTGTACACGGGCACAAAAACGGTGCAAGATCCAGATGGCAGCACGGGGTGAACCTCACACATGCTCGCCACGGAGAACGTGAGTGCAGCCGTGCACTCCAAGAGCGTTATGGCGGATGACGGGCGGTAGGCATTCGACCGCATGTCATTCACGCACCCTTCCCTCACACCGCAGGAGAACTGATCGCGCGGCGTAACGTGGGGACGACCAGGCACGTGCCGGGGACTGCCGTGGTGTCGGCGCAGGCCGACAGTGCGAAGTTGTAGCCGCGAATTCATTCGCTCCTGCTGGATCTCTCGCCCCTCCCGCTGGGTCGCCTACGAGTCTCCGCCGTCCCTCCCGTCGCTCTTATCCACGCGGGATCCACACCCCTGACATTCGCGGTCTCCACGCGAGATGCCTCCCCACGCCCATCCACGACAAAACCCCGCGGCTCTCGAAAGAGCCGCGGGGTTCTGAATCCATCGGACGTCGCCGGCGCCGCTTACTTCGCGGGCGTGGCAGCCGTCGTCTCGGCGGGACGGTCCACCAGCTCGATCAGCGCCGTCTCGGCGCCGTCGCCCTTGCGAAAGCCCGTCTTGAGGATGCGCGTGTAGCCACCCACCCGCGTCGCCGCCGCCGGCCCGATCAGGTCGAACAGGCGAACCAGCACGTCACGGTCGTGGATGTGGCGCGCCGCCAGGCGCTTGCTGTGCAGGTCGCCCCGCTTGGCAAGCGTGATCAGCTTCTCCGCGAACGGACGAAGCTCCTTGGCCTTGGCCTCGGTGGTCTCGATGCGCCCGTGGCGAAACAGGCTCAGCGACATGTTGCGAAGGAGCGCCAGCTTGTGCTCCGTGGTACGGCCGAGCGCGCGGCCCTTGCTTCCGTGTCTCATGTCTTACAGCTCCCCGGAGGGACCGCCGTCGGCGCCCCCGATCTGCTCGTTGTTGGGTTCGTCGCGGACCACCCACCAGAGCGTGCCGCCTTCGTCCTGCTCCAGCGAGCTGCCAAAGCGCAGCCCGTGCCCGGCCAGGAAATCGCTGATCTCCTGCAAGGACTTCTTGCCGAAGTTGTCGATGGCCAGCATCTGCTGCTCGGTGCGCTGAACCAGGTCGCGCACCGTGTGGATGTTCTCCTTCTGCAGCGAGTTGCGGCTGCGCACGGAGAGCTCCGCCAGGTCCTCGATGGGCCGGTTGAGCAGCTCCTGCAGGCGCGGCGGAATGGACGCGCGCCCCGCGGGCACGGCCGCACCGGCGCCGCCCCCGTCGCCCCAGGTACGGTCGGCGCGCCACTCGGGCGAGCCGCCGGCCAGGAACGCCAGGTGCTCGATGGCCAGGCGGGCGGCGTACTGCACCGCCGTCGGCACGTCGATCGCCCCGTTGGTCTCCACCTCCAGCACCAGCCGGTCAAAGTCCGTACGCTGGCCCACCCGCGTCTCCTCGACGACGAAGTTGGCCCGCGTGACCGGGTTGTAGATGGCGTCCACACGCACCAGGTCCGCCGGCATGCCGCGCGGAATGGGGTGGGACTCGGCGGGCACGTAGCCACGCCCCTTGTTCACGTACAGCTCCAGGCGCAGGTCGCGGTCGTCCTGCAGCTCCAGGATGTGGTGGTCCGGGTTGATGACGTCCACCGACGGGTGCCCCGTGATGTTGCGCGCCGTCACCTTGCCGCCCTTGGTGGCGCGCAGCTCCAGCACCGCCTCGTCGGCGTCCTCGTCCATCCGCAGCACCAGCGACTTCAGGTTGCGGATGATCTCGTGCACGTCCTCTACCACGCCCGCCACGGTCTGGTGCTCATGCAGCACGCCGTCCGCGCGAAACGCCCAGACCGCCGCGCCCCGCAGGTTGCTCAGCAGGATGCGGCGCATGGTGTTGCCCAGCGTATGCCCGAAGCCCCGCTCCAGCGGCCGCAGCACGATCTGCCCCGTGCGCGGCTGCTCGGGCAGATTGGGCATCTGCAAACCGGTGATATCGAGTTCCACGATTGTCCCCTCCCGGATGTGGACAGGATGCGGGAAAGACCCGGGCGGCGGAAGCGCCTGTGTGCGCCCCGCCGCATCGGGTCCGTCCGTTCGCTTACTTGCTGTAGAGCTCGACGATGAGCTGCTCCTGCACGGCGAGCGGGATGTCCGCGCGCGTGGGGCGGTTCACCATGCGGCCGGTGCGCGAGCCCTCGTCCACGGCCAGCCATGCGACCGTCGACGGCTTCGTCTTGGAAGCCAGCGACGCCTGCACGGGCAGGATGTCCTTGCTCTTGGGCGCAATGCGCACCTCGTCGCCCGGGCCCACCTGGGCGCTGGGGACGTCCAGCAGACGGCCGTTCACCTGCACGTGGCGGTGACGGATGAGCTGGCGAGCCTCCTTGCGGCTGCTGCCAAAGCCCATGCGGTACACCACGTTGTCCAGCCGGCTCTCGAGCGCGACCAGCAGGTTCTCGCCCGTCACGCCGGTCTGGTGCGCGGCCTTCTCGAACATGTTGCGGAAGGGCTTCTCGGCCACGCCGTAAATGCGCTTCACCTTCTGCTTCTCACGCAGCTGGTGCGCGTACTCGCTGGCCTTCTTGCGGCGCCCGCCGCCCGACTGGCCATGCTGGCCGGGGGCATAGGGGCGGCGCTCCACGGGGCACTTCTCGGTAAAGCACTTGGTGCCCTTCAAGAACAGCTTCTGCCCCTCGCGGCGGCAGAGCTTGCACACGGGTCCGGTATAACGGGCCATTGTCG
Organism: Longimicrobium sp.; assembly: GCA_035474555.1. Lineage (GTDB taxonomy): Bacteria > Gemmatimonadota > Gemmatimonadetes > Longimicrobiales > Longimicrobiaceae > Longimicrobium. Next base: position 3,591 of record DATING010000953.1, read on the forward strand.
GATAACCGTTTCGGTTGATGTGTTCGTTCGGCTTCGTCCCCCCGACGGTCGCGAGGGTTTACGCCAGGTACTGCAAGTGCCAAGTGACAAGTCCCAAGTGCCTAGTCGTATAAGGAACTAGGCACTTGGCACTCCGGCACTGGGTACTGTCCTTCTTACACGCGGCGCTTCTTGGGCGGACGGCAGCCGTTGTGCGGAATGGGCGTCACGTCACGGATGCTGCGGATGCCCAGGCCGCTGGCGGCCAGCGCCTGGATGGCGCTCTCCCGGCCGCTGCCGGGGCCCTGCACGTACACGTGCACGCGCTTCACGCCCATCTGCAGCGCCTCGCGGGCCGCCTGCTCCGCCGCCACCGTGGCCGCGAACGGGGTGCTTTTCTTGGAGCCCTTGAAGCCCGCCTTGCCCGCGCTTCCCCACACGACCGAGTTGCCGGCCATGTCGGTGATGCTCACGAGCGTGTTGTTGAACGTCGCCTTCACGTGGGCAATGCCCTCGCTCTCGACGTTGCGCTTGGTCTTGGGGCGACCCGCCTGCTTCGGCTTGGCCATCTTGATTCTCTCTCTCGTTGGGTGCGCGGCCCACCGCGCCTCAGGTACGTCTCCGCGCCGGACGATCCGGCGCGGTGGTCATCGGCACCCGGCCACTGCCGGATACCGACCACGAGAAAGTGCCTAGTGCCTAGTGCCAAGTACCAAGTCGTGAGACTCGGTACTTGGCACTCGGAACTTGGTACTTCCTTACTTACTTCTTGCCCGGCTTCTTCTTGCCCGCGATGGCGCGGCGGGGGCCCTTCTTGGTACGCGCGTTCGTGTGCGTACGCTGCCCGCGCACCGGGAGCCCGCGGCGGTGCCGCAGCCCGCGGTACGAGCCGATGTCCATCAGGCGCTTGATGTTGCGGGCGACTTCCGACCGCAGCGCACCTTCCACGCGAAGCTTCGCGTCGATGATGCGGCGCAGCTTGTTCACGTCCTCGTCGCTGAGGGCGTGCACGCGCGTGTCATAGTCGATTCCCGCTTCCTCGAGAAGCTTGCGCGACGTGGCGCGGCCGATCCCGAAGATGTAGGTAAGGCCGATCTCCACGCGCTTTTCACGCGGCAGGTCGACACCGGCGATACGAGCCATCCTTGCTTGTCTCCTGGTTGCCGAATCTGGCGGTTTAGCCCTGGCGCTGCTTGTGGCGCGGGTTCTTCTTGCAGATGATGCGAATGACGCCCCGACGCTTGACCACCTTGCAGTGCTCGCAGATCGGCTTCACGCTCGCGCGGACCTTCATGTTCGCCTCGCTGTTCCTGAAATGAACGGAGCCTGGGAAAGTAAACAAATTCCAGCAGTTCCGCAACCCCTGGAGGCCGCGGAACCCACTGCGTGTGTCCGTGCGGGAATCCCGTTTCCCACGTGTTTCGGCTCCGTCCGCGAGGCTCCGCCCCATCCGCGTCGTCTGCCGTCCTGCAACTGCCTAGTGCCTAGTGCCTAGTGCCTAGTGCCTAGTGCCTAGTGCCTAGTGCCTAGTGCCTAGTGCCTAGTGCGAAGTCCCTTGGTACTTGGTACTTGGCACTCCGCACTTCTTCTTCCTCAGATCGTCAGGATCCGCGGACCCTCGGCCGTGATCGCCACCGTGTGCTCAAAGTGGGCGCTGACCTTGCGGTCCTGCGTCACCACGGTCCACTTGTCTCCCAGCGTGGCCACCCGCTCCGTGCCCAGGTTGAACATGGGCTCTATGGCCAGCACCATTCCCTCCAGCAGCTTGAGGCCCTTGCCCCGCGTGCCGAAGTTGGGCACCTGCGGTTCCTCGTGCGGCTGCCGGCCCACGCCGTGGCCCACCAGCTCGCGCACCACACCGTACCGCTTGGCGTCCGCCACCTCCTGGATGGCCGCGCCCACGTCGCCCAGCCGGTTGCCCGGCCGCGCCTCGTCGATCCCCCGCTGCAGCGCCACCTGCGTGCGCTCCAGCAGCGTCTGGATGTCCGGGTCCACGGGCGGAATGGGGAGGGTCACGGCCGCGTCGGCGTAAAAGCCGTCCAGCTTGACCCCGCAGTCCACGCTCACGATGTCGCCTTCCTTCAGCACGCGCCGCGGCGACGGAATGCCGTGCACCACCTCGTGGTTCACGCTCGTGCACAGCGTCGCGGGAAACCCGTACAGCCCCTTGAACGCCGGCTCCGCGCCGGGGTGGGAGCGGATGAACGCCTCCGCCCAGCGGTCCAGGTCCGCCGTGCTCACCCCGGGGCGCACCTCGGCGGGGATCCGCCGGTACAGCTCGGCCAGGATGGCTCCCGCGCGGCCGATCGTGTCGATCTCGGCCGCAGACTTCAGGTGGATCACCGGCCCAGCAACCCC